>JANMST010000247.1:0-3564 GCA_031389635.1 Acidimicrobiia bacterium
TGCCCGACTCGGCCACTGCTACCAGGTTGTCAAGAAATCTGACCCAGGCAGGCGTGATCATCTGGATGATCGGATCATCGGGACTGAATCCCCCGTGAGTGAACAGCATCTGGGTCCGGCCATCTTCGCTCTCGGAGAGCTCGAAGCGAATCGTGGTTCCCTGCCACCAGGGCGGGTTCTTGTCGATCCGCCACTCGACCAGCTGATCGGAGGTGGAAGTCACGTCGAGGTCGAACACCACAGGTGAAGTCGGAAAGGTGACGTGAAACTGATCCCCGGGAGCCGCCGCCGACCCTTCCACCTTGTCCGACCACCACCCGGCGATGCCTTCGGGATTGTCGAGCCATCGCTTCACGTCGGCCGGCGCCCGCGCCACGTCTAGCTGTGCCTTGATTGAATAGTCACCCATCTCTGCTCCTCCGGTAGTATTTCAGTCGTCACTATATCTTGGCACACCGCCTATTTCAATCTGATCTAAAATAGGCTGATGGATGCCCTTCAGGTGATCGCCGAGCCGCGGCGGAGAGAGATCCTCGCCATGGTCTGGAATGAGGAAATGGCCGCCGGCGAGATCGCAGCCCGCTTCGACATCACCTTCGGGGCTGTGTCCCAGCACCTGACCGTTCTCCGCAATATGGGGTTCGTCACCGTCCGGAGGGACGGCAATCGGAGGCTTTACCAGGCCGACAAGAGCGGGCTGGGCCCATTGCGAGAGGTTCTCGAAGGCATGTGGGCGATCACCCTCGATGGGCTGGCCGCAGCCATCGAGATGGATCCCGAACGAGGTCAGAAATGACCGAGCCGATCATCGTGACGCGGCGAATCGCCGCTCCTCCGTCTGTCGTCTACGCCTACCTGACAGACTCCGACAAGTGGGTCAGGTGGCAGGGGGTCAACGCCACCATCGAAGCGAAACGGGGCGGCATCTTCGCTCTTGCCATGGCGAACGGGACCAGGGCTCGGGGAGAGTTCGTCGAACTCATCCCCGACCATCGTGTCGTTTTCACCTGGGGCTGGATCGACCACCCCGGGGTTCCTCCCGGATCGTCGACGGTAGAGATCGATCTCGTGTCGGAAGGCGAGGGCACTCTGCTGAAGCTGACCCACCGCGGCCTCCCACCGGACGAGATTGCGATCCACAACGCAGGCTGGAATCACTACACGGCGCGACTCGCGGTCACCGCAGAGGGTGGCGAACCCGGGCCTGACATTCTGCCGGAATAGGCAAAGGTCTCTCACGAGTAGCAGCCCATGCCGCTGCTCGCTGTCAAAGTGCACCCGTGAGCACCGCCCGCACCCGGCTGCGAATGGAAGCCGCCCCACTCGACGCCCGGGTGGCCCCGATTGAGCTGTTCTTCGACCTGGTGTTCGTCTTTGCCCTGACCCAGGTGACCGCCTTGATGGCCGACGACCTCTCCGGGCGCGGCGTCCTCCGGGGCGTTTTGATTCTCGGTCTGTTGTGGTGGAGCTGGGTGGGTTACGCCTGGTTGTGCAACGTGGTCAAGCCCGACGAAGGAGCGGTCCGATCAGCGCTTCTGATTGCGATGATTGCAATGTTCGTCCTGGCCCTCGCCATCCCCGAGGCCTTCAACGATCTCGCAGGTGGCCTTCCCGGTCCGGTCGTGGTGGCGATCTGCTATTTCCTCTTCCGGCTGATGCACCTGGTGCTTTTCTGGATCATCTCCCGCGATGATCCGGGCTTGCGCCGCCAGTTGATCCTCTTCGCCCCGTCGATGATCGGTGGCACCGCTCTCCTTCTCGTTGCCTCCCAATTCAGCGGGAATGCCCAAACCATGCTCTGGGCAGCGGCTTTGCTCGCCGACTACGGAGGTACCTATCTCGGCGGCGCCAGCGGTTGGAGGCTTCGCTCCGCCGGGCATTTCGCAGAGAGGCACGGGTTGATCCTCATCGTGGCCCTCGGCGAGTCAATCGTCGCTCTCGGCGTCGGGGCGGCCGAGCTTCCCATCTCCTGGCCGATCGTGGCCGGCTCAGCCGCCGGACTCGTTTTGTCGGCTGCGCTGTGGTGGGCTTACTTCGATATCACCGCCCTCCAGGGTGAGCATGCGCTGGCCCAGGAGCCCGAGGCAACCCGTGCCCGGTTGGCGCGCGATGCCTACAGCTTTCTCCACTTCCCGATGCTGGTCGGAGTTGTCGTGCTGGCACTCGGGTTGAAGAAGGTGCTCGAGTACGTTGGCGATACCGAACACCACCAACTCAGCGACCCCCTCACCGGCATCGGCCTCTATGCGCTCTATGGCGGAGTGGTGATCTACCTGCTCGGGCACATCGCGTTCAAGTGGAGAATCGCCCACTTTCTCACTGTCGATCGCCTGGTAGCCGCGGTCGGCCTGATCGCCTTGATCCCGGTGGTAGCGCTACTACCAGCGGTAGTCGCCCTGCTCCTGGCAACAGGGGTAATGGTGGCGGTCATCGCGTACGAAACGGTTCACTTTGCCGAACATCGTGAACAGGTCCGACACCAGATTTCGACCAACAGCCAGCATTAGGCCGAGATCGGGGGTCTTTCTCCAATGGTCACCCCTGGTTAACAACGCCGTCACGAACATCGATCAGGATCGACACCAGGCAACTAAACCAACCATAGGAATTGCTGTGAATGACCTGAATCCGATGCGCAAGAACGTGGCCCTCGTGGCCCATGACAACTGCAAAAGCGACCTCGTCGAATGGGTCGAATACAACCTCAGAGAACTCCGCAAGCACCGGCTCGTCGCAACCGGTACCACCGGAGCGATCCTGCAACACGAGTTGGGGCTCCGGGTCGAACGGCTCCAGAGTGGGCCACTGGGTGGCGACCTCCAGATTGGCGCCAAGATCACGGAAGGACTGATCGACGCCCTCGTGTTCTTTTGGGATCCGCTCGAACCCCAACCCCACGACCCAGACGTGAAAGCTCTGTTGCGGATCGCAGTTGTCTGGAACCTCCCGGTTGCCTGCAACAGGGCGTCGGCGGACTTCTTGGTGTCCTCCCCGCTCATGTCGACCGCCTACCAGCGCCGGATCCCGAGTTACGCCGCCGACTATGGAGAGCGCGACGAGCACATTGCCATGGCCGGCTGACTGGAATCACTCTCTGGGTATCGATTACTTCGGCTCCAGCGCCGACTTGTCTTGCGGTGTTCGAGGGTGTGGTGGTGTTGGCAGAGGAGTGTGAGGTTCCAGAGGGCGGTGGGTCCGCCGTCGGCCCAATGCCGCTCATGGTGGGCGTCGCACCACCGTGCGGGCCGGTCGCAGCCGGTGGGGTGTTGGCAGTGACGGTCACGGGCGTTTAAGGCTCGACGCATGGCGGCGGGGACGGTCCGGGTGGCCCGGCCGATGTCGAGGGTTTGGGAGTCGGGTCCGAAGACGATGCGGCTGATGGTGCAGTCACAGGCATAACGGCGGACCTGTTCAGGGGTGAGGACGTGTCCGTTCAATGTTTCGTGGGTGCCGCCACCATGGCCTTGGAGGGCGTCGAGGTCGGTGAGGACGACGACGTGCGGTTTCTCCGTCCCCGATGCCTCACCCGAGTCGAGGAACGAACGGGCCAGGTCGGCCAAAGCG
>JANMST010000264.1:0-2757 GCA_031389635.1 Acidimicrobiia bacterium
CAGACGGCATCGCCGGCAAGTACTCGGTGGTGAAGGACTGGGGCTCGACCGGCTGGGTCTACGACTCCAGCGTCATCACCGAGCCGCTCGAGACGTGGGGAGACTTCCTGACGGTCGCCGCCCAACCGGAGGTGAGCGGGCTGGTGTCGGTTCTGGGTGCTCCCGGTGATGTCACCGGGATCGTGTTCTGGCGGGACGGCATCGACTGGAACACCACGGACAGCGCCGACCTCGACCATGCCGAGGAAGTGCTGCTCGCCGAGTTGGCGCCGCATCTCAAGGCCTTCGACTCCTACCCCGGAGTCACATTGGTCGCCGGTGAGTACGTCCTCAGCCAGGCCTGGAACGGAGACGCCCGGGTGGCGGTGATCGAGGATCCAGAGCGGTACAAGTGGGGCCTCGGTGCGCCCAAGACCGAGCTGTGGGTCGACACCTGGGCGATCCTCAAGAGCGCCGCCAACGTCGATGCCGCCTACGCCTGGATCAACAACATCCTCGACCCGGCGGTTGCGGCCAAGGAGACCGAGTGGCACGGCTACGACACCGCGGTCATTGGTGCCCAGGACTTCCTGCCGGCCGATCTGGCGTCGCCGGAGATCATCTTCTTCACAGAAGAGGAGAAGTCCCGCCTCGTGGCAGGTGAAGTCAACGAGGCTCAGGACCGGATCGTGGAGATCTATAACAATCTGCAGGCGGCCGCCGGGATCTGACCGCAGCGATTGGCATGCATGGAGGGGGGCGACGGGTCCCCCTCCTGACTAGGAGCGTGACGTGGCGGTGATGGCTCGACCCCCGAGGAGGAGGATTCGCCTTCCTCGCTTCATCCTGGCCGTGCCGTCCATGGTGTGGTACCTGGGTTTCTTCGTGGTGCCGTTGCTGGTGATCTTCCTGTACAGCTTCGGCTACAAGCCGACGGCCGACGCGGCCAGTTCGATCGGCCTCGACCGCCTGTCGTTCGACAACTACTCCAACACCTTCAGCGATACGTTCAACCGCACGTTCGTTGCCACGATCCGAATCGCGGTGACAGGAACATTGCTGTGCCTTCTGGTCGGCTTTCCCCTCGCCTATTTTCTCGCCACCCGCACCAGCCCCAGATATCGGGGCGTTCTCCTCGGCCTGGTGATCGTCCCCTTCTGGACCAGCTTCCTGCTGCGGACTTTCGCCTGGCGAATATTGCTCGCCGCCAACGGCCCGGCATCCACCTTCCTCCAGAGCATCGGCCTCCTGGGCGAGCCGCTGCGGGTGCTCGACACCAGGGGGGCGGTCCAGCTCGGGGTTCTCTACAACTACCTGCCTCTGATGATCTTCCCGCTGTTCGTGGCTCTCGACCGGCTCGATCCGGCACTCCGGGAAGCCTCCAAGGACCTGGGAGCCAACCGGATCGGCACGTTCTTCCAGGTCACGCTGCCGCTGGTGATGCCGGGGGTGGTCGCCGGGCTACTGCTGGTCTTCATTCCGCTGGCGGGTGAATACGTCACCCCGGCCATCCTCGGCGGGGCCAAAGGACTGATGGCCGGGGGGCTGGTTGCGAGCCAATTCCTCGCCGCCCTCAACTGGGCGCTTGGTTCGGCCATGGCAGTCGTGCTCATCTTGCTGATCCTGGCGGTGATCGCCGTGTTCGGGACCGCCGGTTTGATCGTCAGGGCAATGGTCAGGCGCAACCGCAGAGTGGAGATGGCCGCGGAATGACGACGGCTACTCCCGCCCGCCGGCGCCGGGACTGGTTGAACGGCGTGTTGCGAAGCTACGCCGTCCTCGTCTACGTCTTCCTGTTCACCCCGATCCTTGTGGTCGTCATCTACTCCTTCAACCGTGGGCGTTTCCTGCTGACCTGGGACGGTTTCGGAACCGACTGGTATGGGGTCGCACTCGAAAATCAGGGGATCCAGCGCGCTCTCGCCACCTCACTGAGGGTTGCAGCAGTCAATTCCGTGATCGCAGTGCTGCTGGGGACGACGGCCGGCATCGCCCTCGCTCGCCGGTACGGCAAGTGGAGCAAGCCGTTCATGATCCTCGTCTTCTTGATCCTGGTCGCGCCCGAGATCGTCGACGCCATCTCCTACCTGATCTTCTTCGTGCGCATCAACCTGGGGTGGAGCTTCGCCCGCTTGGTGATCGGACACTCGATCTTCAACTCGGCCGTAGTGACCCTGATCGTGCTAGCCCGCCTCCAGGGTCTCGACGAGTCGCTAGAGGAGGCCGCCGCCGACCTGGGTGCTACCCCATGGCGCGCCTTCCGACAGATCACCCTGCCGTTGATGCTCCCGGCGGTGCTGGCCGGCGCCCTCCTCTCGTTCACCTTCTCGCTCGACGACGTGATCATCTCGAGCTTTGTGAGCACATCGGGCGGCACCACTCTTCCGGTCTATGTCTTCTCGGCACTCAGGACCGGTTTGCGCGGCGATCTCGCAGCCATCTCGACCGTCACCCTGTTGGCGACTTTGGTGGCTCTGGGGGTGATGGTCTTCGCTCTTCGCCGGTCGGGCGAGTCGGTCGAGGGGGTAGTCGGGACCATCACCGGCGCCCGATGAAGCGCACGGTCTTTGCCGGCGGGACGATCATCACCTCCGACCCGGGCGGGCGGCGAGCCTCGGCGATCGCCATCGAGGGTGACCGGATCGTCGCCGTCGGCGACGGAGCTCTCCAACTGATCGACGGATCGGTCGAGAAGATCGACCTGGCGGGCAAGACCCTGGTGCCCGGTTTTCGCGACGGTCATTGCCATCCGGTACTCGGCGGGGCTCACCTCACCGG
>JANMST010000307.1:0-3945 GCA_031389635.1 Acidimicrobiia bacterium
GCGCGGTCGCGGGTGGGGTCGAAGGCACCGGTGACGATGCGTGGGGCCAGGCAGGCATAGGCGGCCAGAACCTTGTGGGCCCGAATCATCGGGAAACGGTTGCCGAGGACAACCAGGATGCGGGCATCGACCCCGGTCAGCTCGCCCGGCAACTCCAGGTAGCCGGGGACGTCGGTGGTGCCAGAGCGGGAAGCATCGTTGAACCAATGAACCCGGAACAGGTTGGCGGGATCCCTGGCGTCTGGATCGACCGAACCGAGCATGCTCTTGACCGCGTCCGGGATGCTGGCGGGGTCGGCCAGCTGGGCGAAAGTGGGAAGGACGATTCTCCGCTCGCGAAAGCGTTCGATGGTTCGTGCCAGAGCCGACGAATCCTTGATTCGCTCGAAGAGGCCGAACTTTTCAGATTGGCCCAATTCTTTTGGGGGAATGTCACCCTTCACAGGCCGCCCACTTTACGTTTCGTATACTCGCTGGCGTCCAAACCCCCAGGAATCCGTCGTGACGCGTTTACCACGAAAGGCCCGCGGCCCGGTCTGCTGCTCAACCAATGAAGATCCTCCTTGCTGACGCTTTCGAACAATCCGGAGTTGAGGCCCTGACCGAGGCGGGTCATGACCTTGACTATCAGCCCACCCTCACCAGTGCCCAATTGGCTGCCGCGGTCGGAGAGGCCGAGGTGCTGGTGGTTCGATCAACCCGGGTCGAGGCGGATGTCTTCGACGTCGATGGTCCGCTGGGTCTGGTGATTCGGGCCGGCGCCGGCACCAACACGATCGACGGCCAGGCCGCCGCCCGCCGGGCGGTGTTCGTCGCCAACGTTCCGGGGAAGAACGCAGTAGCGGTGGCCGAACTCACCATGGGCCTGTTACTGGCGATAGATCGGCGGATCCCCGACAATGTGGCCGACGCCAGAGCCGGCGCCTGGAACAAGAAGTCCTATTCCAAAGCGGAGGGCCTTCTGGGCAAGACGATCGGAATCATCGGTCTCGGCCAGATCGGGCTCGCGGTCGCCGAGCGGGCAGCGGTGTTCGGGATGAGAGTGATCACCACCGCCAGGCTTCGCGACCCCGAGACCGAGGAGAAAATCAAGGAACTCGCGATCGACTCCGTACCCGATCTCAGCGCCCTGGCGGCGGTGTCCGACATCATCACCATCCATGTCCCAGCCGGTTCCTCAACGAAGCGAATGATCGACGCCGAATTCCTCAGCCGCATGAGACCCGGGGCCGTTCTGATCAACACCAGCCGCGGGGATGTGCTCGACGAGGACGCGGTGTTGGCGGCCATCGCCGAAAAGGGCCTCCGGGTTGGGATCGACGTCTTCGATACTGAGCCAACCGAAGGCAGTGGCCCGTTCGAGTCCCGGCTCGCCAGGCATCCCGGCGTATACACCACCCACCACATCGGGGCCTCGACGGCCCAGGCACAGGAAGCGATTGCCACCGAAGTGGTGGCGATGATCCGCGACTACGCCAAAGGGATCGTTCGCAACGTGGTCAATCTCACCCCGCCACCACCGGTTGGGTCGGTCATGGTGATCCGGCACTACGACCGGGTCGGGGTGTTGTCGGCCGTGCTCGAAGAGCTAAAGAGGGCAGGCCTCAACGTCCAGGACATGCAGAACGTGATCTTCGCCGGAGCCGGGGCCGCGGTGGCCACGATCCATATCGAGGGTGAGATCGCCGAGACCGTCAGGGCCGGGTTGTCACAGAATCCCGACATCATCCACGTCACGGTCCGGCCCGCCCTCTCATGAGCCGCTGGCTCCTGCCGGTGATGGCGGGGTTGGTGAGGCCCGAGGTGGCAGCCGAGGTCATCAGCCCGGCCTACGACTTGTTCACCCCACCCGAGCGTCTGGGACATGCCCGGGCCCGACCCCGCAACTTCCTCAATGCCACGTTGTCGGAGGAGGACTATCCCGATCTCGACGTCGAGAGTCGTCGGGTTCAGGCGCTCGACTATCTCCAGAAGGAGCTTGCTGCCGAGACCTGGAACTTCGGTGGTGAGAGGTTCGCGGTCCTCCGCCTGGAAAGCCAGGGACACGTGCAGACCGGTGTGGTGGGCGACGTCCCGGCTGCCGCGTTTCCCGGACTGATCCGTCCCCACGAACACACCAGGCCGCGTCGGGTCGCCGATCTGACCGACTACCTGCGGGCAGTCGGCTATGGATCATCACCGGTCGGGTTGACCTACCGACGGCAACCGGAAATCGACGCGATCGTCTCGCTGTTGACCGAGCACAACCCCGACCTGGACGTGACGCTCGAGGATGGAGACCGGAACACGGCGTGGATCGTGGAGAACCACGAGGCCCAGGACGGTCTCATGGCTGCGTTCGCGGACGTTTCCGCCGCGTACATCATCGATGGGCATCACCGGGTAGCGGCCACCGTGCAGCGGGACGCTGACCCGCATAGCCCGGCCAGCAGGTTCCTGGCGGTGGCTTTTCCAGATGACGACCTCATGGTCTATCCGTTTCATCGCTGGATCGACGGGGAGCTTCTGACACCGGGCCGGCCGCCGGAAGAATCGGGGCCGGTCGGACTCGATCCGGAACCGGGCCAGGCCGTCGTCGTGACCCGGGCCGGGGAGTGGACCATCGATCTGGGGGCCGGCCACGGTGAAGAGGATGTCTCGGCTCTGGCCCGGACAGTTCTGGGACCGCATCTGGGAGTTGGCGACGAGCGAACAGATCCCCGCATCGCGTTCGTGCCCGGGTTCCCCGACGCGGGGGGCCTGAGGGCGATGGTGGCCGGACGCGGGGGAGTGGGCTTCATTCTTCATCCGGCCACTGTCGAGGCGGTGATGGCCGTCTCGGATAGTGGAGGGGCGATGCCACCCAAGGCGACGTTCTTCGCTCCCAAGCCCCGCTCAGGCCTCTTCCTGGTCAAGCGGTAGAACCTATGCCCGCAAACCCGCCGCCCCAGCCTCCCACAGAGTGGGAGAATTGAGCACATGCCCCGCCACCTGACCGTCGCCGCGGCGCAAATGGGTCCAGTTGCCAGGGACGACGCGAGAGAAGAGGTCGTCGAGCGTCTGCTGGCCCTTCTGGCCGACGCTCACTCCCGAGGCGCCGAACTCGTGGCCTTTCCCGAGTTGGCCCTGACCACGTTTTTCCCCCGCTATTTCATCGAGGATGAACAGGAGATCCTGACGTGGTTCGAGACCGAAATGCCCGGTCCTGCTACCAAGCCTCTTTTCGATCAGGCTCGTCGCCTCGGGGTCGGGTTCTGTCTCGGTTTCGCCGAGATCAGCATCGATGACGATGGTGTCACCCATCGCCATAACACCCAGATCCTGGTGGAACGAGACGGGTCTGTGGTGGGGCGGTACCGGAAGGTCCACATTCCCGGCCATGAGCACAACGAGCCGTGGCGGCCGTTCCAGCACGCCGAGCGGCACTTCTTCGAACCGGGCACCGAGTTTCCCGTGTGGAGGGCCTTCGGCGGCGTGGTCGGCATGGCGATCTGCAATGACCGTCGCTGGCCCGAGACCTACCGGGTGATGGGCCTTCAGGGCGCCGAGTTGATCCTGATTGGCTACAACACCCCGCTCTACTACGCCCCCGATCCTCAGCAGAATGCCCTGCAGGCGTTTCACAACCACCTGGTGATGCAATCGGGGGCCTATCAAAACGGTGCGTTTGTCGTGGGGGTCGCCAAGGGTGGTCTCGAAGAGGGGGTCGATTCACTCGCCCAGACCGTCATCGTTGCCCCATCGGGACAGATCGTCGCCCAGGCGATAACCACCGGTGATGAGGTTGTCGTGGCCCGCCTCGACCTCGACTACTGCGACTTCTACAAAAAGACCGTGTTCGATTTCGCCCGCTATCGCATTCCCGAGGCCTACCGCCTGATCACCGAGCAAAGAGGCGCTGAGCCACCCCCGGAACCGTAGAACCCCGACCCCTAAAACCTTGTTCTGGCGCGAAGAACCCGCACC
>JANMST010000330.1:0-4473 GCA_031389635.1 Acidimicrobiia bacterium
ATGAAGTAGTTGAAGTTGACCCGGACCCACCCCGGCTTGATTACCTCACAACCCTTGCCGACCTGAGCCTCGATGAGATTGCTCGTGTCCACCGAGATCCCGAGGAGGCGATGGCCGTACGGGCCGGCGCAGGAGCATCCACCCCGAGCCTGAATACCGAAAAGATCGTTCAGGAGCGCCACGACATAGTTGTGATGCAGAAAGCGCTCACCGAATCGAACCACGAAGGAGACGATCGAGAGACGGGCAGCGTCGGGGTTGCCGAGGATCACGAGGTTGGGGTTCTGGCTCCACGAGGCGATTGCCCGGCCGATGAAGTCCTCCTCCCTGACCCTGATTTCGGGCACCCCCACCGTCTCTTTGAGTTGGAAGACGAGACCGGCCCGTATCGATTCGACGATCGCCGGTGTGCCTCCTTCTTCGCGGTGTTCCGGGTCGACCAGGTAGTGGTGGACGTTGGCGTTGACATAGGTCACCGTCCCGCCTCCCGGGATCGAGGGGACGCGGTTGTGCAGGAGATCCTTGCGAGCTACCAGAACGCCAGGAGTGCCAGGTCCTCCAATGAATTTGTGGGGAGAAATGAAGATGGCGTCCTTGTAGTCGAGGTTGTTGTCCGCTCTCGAACGCATTTCGATCCCGACGTACGGCGCCGCAGCCGCGAAGTCCCAGAAGGACAGAGCCCCGTGGAGGTGGAGCAAGGTCGACACCATGGTTGTGTCGGTGATGATGCCGGTGACGTTGGACGCGGCCGAGAACGAGCCGATTCGCAGCGGCCGGCTGGAAAACTCGATCAGTCGCTTCTCGAGGTCGACCATGTCTATGTGGCCGTCTGCATCCTCGACGATCTCGACGACATCGGCGATCGACTCACGCCAGGGAAGTTCGTTGGAGTGGTGCTCGTAGGGCCCGACGAACACAACCGGGCGATCCTCCGGCGGTATCAATGCAGTCAGCCCGAAGCGGTCGTCGAGTCCCGCCGGGATTCGGAACCCAAGGATGGTGATGAGCCGATCGATGGCGCCGGTTGATCCCGATCCGGCGAAGATCACCGCGTGCTCCTCGCTGCCTCCGACGGCATGTCGGATGATCGTCCTGGCGTCCTCGCGGAATCTCGTCGTCTGCAGACCCGTGCCCGACATCTCGGTGTGGGTGTTGGCGTAGAGCGGCAACACCGTGTTGCGGATGAACTCCTCGATGAAGTCGAGCGACCGCCCCGAAGCCGTGTAGTCGGCATAAGTGACCCTGCGTAACCCGAACGGGGTCAGCACAGCAGTATCACGGCCAATGACCGAACTCCGGATGGTGTCAATGAGGTCCGCCATTGCCAGAAAGGCTACTTTCGTTTGAAGTTTGAGGTTCGAAGTTCGAGGTAAGCATTGGTACCTCAAACCTCAAACCTCAAACCTCAAACCTCCAACGTTGGCTTTAGTTAGTTGCTCTAACTATCTAGTAGGATTTCGGGCTATGCCCAACCTTGCCCTCGTCGATGTCCAACGTCTCGAGCGCTCGCTGGCATTGTTAGGTCGCAGGGCGGGTCCGCTGCACGCCATCCTGGCCGAACGGGCCGGTGTCTCCCTCGATCGGGTTGCCTGCCTGGTCCTCAAGGCGGTCGCTGCCGGCGGTTCGATCCGTATCACCGATCTCGCCCGGGAACTCGGGGTCGAGGTGCCGACTATGAGCCGCCATGTGGCCAATCTCACTCAGGCGGGATACCTCCGGAAGACCCCGGACCTCGTCGATGGGCGGGTCTCTTGGGTAGAACTCACCGATCGGGCCCGGGACAACATCGAGCGTCTGGAGAGCGAAAGACGCCAGGTGCTTTCGAACGTATTCTCCGATTGGACCCGATCGGATCGAGACACCTTTGTCGACCTGTTGGATCGTTTCTCGTCCGGTTTGGCACACCATGCCGAGACTGTCGTCTAGCCGACTGATTCTGAAGAGGGCCCATGACTGACATCGATAGACAACCGACCCAGGTGACCCATCGCCAGATCCTGGTCGTCCTCACCGGCCTGATGCTGGGGCTCTTCCTCGCCGCCCTCGATCAGACCATCGTCGCCACCGCCCTCCCGACCATCGTCGGTGAGTTCGGCGGACTCGATCACCTCTCCTGGGTCGTGACGGCCTACCTTCTCGCTTCGACCGTCACCTCGCCTCTGTACGGCAAGATCTCCGACCTCTACGGACGCAAGGTCGTTTTCCAGACCGCGATCGGCCTCTTCCTCGTTGGTTCGATTCTCTGCGGGTTCTCACAGAACATGGCCCAGCTGATCTCCTTCCGTGCCATCCAGGGACTCGGTGCCGGTGGGTTGATCGTCATGGCCCTGACCATCGTCGGTGACGTTGTCTCACCTCGCGAGCGCGGCCGGTACCAGGGTTATTTCGGGGCTGTATTCGGATTGGCCAGCATCGCCGGCCCCCTGTTGGGCGGCTGGTTTGTCGACAATTTCAGCTGGCGTTGGGTGTTCTACATAAACCTGCCGCTCGGTCTGGTGGCGCTGTTCGTGACCGCAACGGTCCTGAACATCCCGTTCCACCGCCAGGATCACCGGATCGACTATCCCGGTGCCGGGCTTCTGGTCGGCGGGGTGAGTTCTCTGCTTCTCGTGACCGTCTGGGGTGGCCGGGAATACGAGTGGGGTTCGCCACTGATAATCGCCCTGGCCGTTGTCGGTCTGGTGTTGGTGGGTCTGTTCCTGTGGTGGGAAGCGCGGACGGAGGAGCCCATCCTCCCGCTGCGACTATTCCGCGACCGGACATTCGCCCTCACCTCAGCCGCAGGTTTCGTCGTCGGTCTGGCGATGTTCGGCGGGATCATCTTCCTGCCGCTGTTCCTTCAAATCGTGGTCGGAGCCAGCGCTACCAACTCCGGGCTGTTGCTATTGCCGATGATGGTCGGGATCATCGGCATGTCAGTCATCAGCGGTCGGCTGATCAGCCGGACGGGCCGTTACAAGATCTTCCCCGTAATCGGGACCATGTTGGCGTCGCTAGCCCTCTTCCTGTTGTCGACGATGGGGGTCGGGACCACTCTTCCGGTTGCCTCGGTTTACATGCTGATCCTCGGTGCCGGCCTCGGTCTCGTGATGCAGGTGCTGGTGCTCGCCGTTCAGAACTCGGTTCAACCTCGGGACCTGGGCGTTGCGACCTCGGCGTCGACGTTCTTCCGCAGCCTTGGCGGGTCCTTCGGGACCGCGCTCTTCGGGGCGATCTTCACGAGCCAGGTGGCCGCCAACATCGCCCGCAACCTTCCGGGAGCCGATCCCGGCGGGGGCGACCTGACATCGAGTCCCGGGGTCATCGCCCAGCTTCCCGAGGCTGTCCGCGTCGGGGTAATCCAGGCTTTCGCCGACTCGACCAGCACGGTGTTCCTGGCGGCGGTCCCGTTTGCGATTGCTGCGTTCGTAGTCGTCCTCTTGCTGCCCGAACTACCGCTGCGAGACAGTTCCCACGTTGGAGCAGCTCTGGTCGAAGGGGCGGAAGGATTCGTCGTCGAAGGAGCGGAGTAGGACCCGTCAGCCTTGATCTCGCGGGCTCGGTGCTGTCTGATTCGGCTCAGCGGGCGGCGGTCGGACCGGTGGTGCATCTCGAGTCGACATCATCGTCTGAATCGCGAAGAAGACCAGGATGACCGCCCCGAACCTGAAGTCATTCTGAAACAGGAACCATCCGGCGCCTAATGCAACGATCAGGCCGATGACGGCGGCAGTTCGGCGGCCCCTACCAGGCAACCATCGTTCCAATAGCTCGGCCAGGATGTGCCACCCGTCGAGTCCTCCAATCGGCAACCAGTTCACCAGGCCCCAGGCGATGGTCACCCAGATGAACGCTCCGAGGAAGAAAACTCCCCAAAGTTCCAGTCGGGCCGCATCACCCAGGAACACCTGGAACGGAGTGGGGATCAAAGTTGCGGCCGCACTGCCGAACACTCCAAATCTGACGAGGGCGAAGAGAACGCCGGCTACGAGAAATCCCAACCCGGCTCCGGCCGCGGCGATTCCGATCCGTCGTAACCACCCGATCCGGTTGGAAGGGTCGGACCAGGCGGTGGCACCCCCTAGGGCGTGGAGGGTGATTCCCTGGACGATTCCGCCAGCCCGCCGCACCGCGAAGGCATGGCCCAGTTCGTGAATCAACACCGAAGCGAAAGCCGCACCGACCCAGGCCGCCAGACCGGCTACACCCAGCCGGGAATCGAGAAGGAACAGGCCGAGGATCAAGAAGGTCGGGCTAATCGTGACCCGGAAGCCGAACAACGGAAAGCTGACCATTGAGGGCAGGGTACGCGGTTGGGGAGGGTCCCCCGCAAATTAGGACGCGGTTGGGGAGGGTCCCCCGCCAAAACAGGGCGGGTCGCTGATACCTTGGACCTGTGGCCGACGAAACCATGGTCGAAGCCGGGGGCGAGTCCATTCGAATCAGCAGCCCGGGAAAGCTCCTGTTCCCCAAGCAGGGGTGGACCAAGCTCGA
>JANMST010000334.1:0-4958 GCA_031389635.1 Acidimicrobiia bacterium
GTCATCTTCGCCGGCACCGCCACCAGGCCCGCACTCAATCGGAGCGAGGTCACGGTGGTGTTCGACAACGCCTCCCGGGTCCTTCCGCTCGATCTTGATGAAGTTTCGGTGACCAGGCGCCTCTACCGGGACGGGTCCTCCGACTACGAGATCAACGGTGTCGATTGTCGCTTGCTCGACGTTCAGGAATTGCTGGCCGACTCCGGAGTGGGGCGGCACCAGCACATCATCGTCAACCAGGGACAGGTGGACTCGGTGCTCAACGCCGGACCCGAAGAGCACCGGGCGATCATCGAGGAGGCGGCCGGAATCCTCAAGCACAAGCTGAGGAAGGAGCGGGCCCTGCGGCGTCTCGAGAGAACCGACGAGGACGTCCTGCGTCTGAGCGACGTGCTTGGTGAGATCACCCGTCAGATGAGGCCACTGAAACGCCAGGCCGAGGCGGCCGAACGTCACCTGTCTGTCGCCCGCCAGGTTTATGACCTCACTCTGTTCATCGGGGGGGATGATCTCCGGTCCCTCGATTCGCGCCTGTTCGAAGCGCGTTCTGAGGAAGCCGACCTCACAACCCGAGCGGAAGCAGCCCGGAAGGAGATCGCCGAACTCGCCATCGAGTTGAGACGACTTACTACCGAGGCCTCTGTGTTGGGAGAAGCGCTCGACCGCGACGGCGCCGCGGCGGCACGGTTGGAAACGACTCTCGAGAGACTGCGCCGGGTCGCCCAGGTAGCCCAGGAGCGCCATCGGACTCGCCAAGCGCGTCTCGAGGGCGCTGACGAGCGTCGCAAGGATCTCAACGAGGAACTCGAGTCTTTGCAGACCGAGCTAGAGGAAGCGACCTTCGCCGAATCCCATGCCGGAAGCCTGGCGATGCAGCACGAGCAGCGGTTCCGTCTTCTCGAGGACGAAGAGCGATCGATGGCCGACCAGGAGAATCTGTCGGCCGAAGGCGCCCTGGCAGTTGTTCAGGGCGACCTCTTGTCGCTTGGTGCCGGCGATCAGCGTGATCGGCGGGAGCTGGATGCTATTTCCCAGAGGCTGGCGGTAGTCGGCGAACACCGGGCGGCGGAGATGACCGAAAGGACTCGTCTCGGAGATGAGATCAGAGCCCTCGACACCGAGGTCGGGATCGCTCAGGCGAACTACGAGAGTTTGGCGACTGCGAGGCGCAGCGACCAGGAGGCGTGGGAGTCGGCCGAACTGGCCCATACCGATAAACGCCTCGAAGTCGCGGCGGCCCAGGCCCGGCTCGAAGCCCTGATCGCGGCCGCCGAGGGCTTTGGAGATCCCGAGGCTCGACGCATCGTTGAGGAGACCCCGGGCGTTCTCGGATCCGTGACCGTTCTGCTCGATGTCCCCACCGATCTGGCTGCTGCTGTGGATGCCGCCCTGGGCGCCTGGTCTGGGGCGGTGGCCTTCACCGACGACGAGAATCTGGCCGAAGCGGTCGGTCGCCTCAAAGCTTCGGGACGAGGTGGCGTTCCGATCGTCGGTCAGACTCACGCCGGTGATGGAGTCGCCCGGTCCGTGGCCAGTGCCACCGGGTTGGAAGCCCTGGTCGATCGACTCGGCCCCGAAGCCGACATTTCCCTGGCGCAATCACTGCTGGGCGATGTCGTGATCGCCGAGGGTTGGGCGACCGGATGGGCCGTGGTCCATCGTCATCCTCAGGTTCGAGCCGTTACCCCCGAAGGCGACCTCATTTCCATCGCCGGCATCAAGGTGTCACATCCCGACGGAGCGACGCCGGCGATGGTCGAAGCAGCAGCAATCGAGGTTGACCGGGCGGAACGCGAGCTCGCCCGGGTCGTCAGCCGTTTCACGACCCTGCGGCGTCAATTCGATCAAAGCCGGCAAGCCGAACGGTCTGCCCTCGAGGCACTCGAATCGATCGAGGCCAAGCTGGCCGGAGCAGCCGAAGCGTTGGGACGGTCGACGAGGACGGTCGCCGACCTCGAAGCCGAACTCGGCCGCCTCGACGAGCGACGCCTGGCCCTCAGCACTTCCATCAGCGACCGCCAGGGTCAGATCAGCCGGCTGACCGCGACGATCGCAGCTCTGGAAGGTGAAGAGGCCCAGAGACAGCGCCTCCTCGATGAGTGGTCAGGTCGGCGGCGCAAAGTCGCCGAAGACAGAGAAGCGGCGCGGGCATCATGGCAACAGGCCACCTCCCAGGCATCGGCCGCCGCCGAGCGGCGAGCGCTGATCGAGGCCCGGTGTCAGGTCGTCACCGACGAGATCGGCATCGACCATCTCCGGCCGGTCTCGCCCGGATCACTGGCCCGTCTGATCCTGATCGAGGATCTGGCGCGGAAAGCGATCGAGGCGATCAAGGTCCATGTCGAGGCCATCAGGGACCGCCAGGACCAAAACCGCCGACAGGCCCGGTCGGTGGGGGATGCGCTGGCAAAGGTTCGCCAGGATCACGAAAACTGTCAGAGCGAGGTCGAGAGTCATCGGTCCCGCTTTTCCAGCCTGGCAGTCGAACAAGCGGAGGCCCGGGTTCGAAGGGAGGCAGTGGTCGAGGCGTTGCGACGCGAGATCGACGCGTCGGAGGAGGCCGCACTAGCAGCCCCACAGCCCCTGACCGAAGAGGGAGAATCTCTCCATGAGCTCTTGGCCATCCGCCAGTCGGAGCTCCGGCGCATGGGACCGGTCAACCCCCTCGCGGCCGAGGAGTACCGCGAACTGTCAGAGCGCCACGATTTCATGACGGCGCAACTGACCGATCTCGAGAACTCGCGGGCCGAGTTGCGAAAGGTCATGAAGGCTCTCGACGAGGAGATCCAGGTCCAGTTCCTGGCGGCGTTTGAAGAAGTGGCCGCCGCCTATCAGGAGCATTTCGTGGTGTTGTTCCCCGGTGGCAAGGGCCGCATCAGGCTCAGCGACCCCGATCAGCCGCTGACCTCGGGAGTAGAGATCGAAGCCCAGCCGCTCGGGAAAAAGGTCGGGAAGCTGTCGTTGTTGTCTGGGGGTGAACGATCGCTGGCGGCCCTCGCCTTCATGTTCGGGGTCTTCAAAGCCAGACCTTCACCCTTCTACATCCTTGATGAGGTGGAGGCGGCCTTGGACGATTCCAACCTGCGAAGGTTCCTTCGTCTCGTCGAAGCGTTCAGAGGCGCCAGCCAACTCGTCCTGATCACCCATCAGCAGCAGACGATGGGAGCCGCCGATGTCCTCTACGGGGTGACGATGGAACCGGGCGGCTCTTCCCAGGTGATAGCCAAACACCTGGTCCCAATCTCAACTTGATTTGGGTCAACTTGACCTGGTTCAACTTGACCTGGGGTCAAGTTGATTTGGTTCTGCTTGATCGGTTGACGGTTAGCCTCGGAGAACCGTGGATCTGATTTACATAGTCGTCGGCATCGGTTTGCTCCTTGTCCTGACCGGGGCCTATTTCTACTTTCGTCGGCCTGATCGACCGTCGCCGGTCGGAACCGTCGAGCCGGTCAAGTCCGAGGACCGCAAGTCGCCTATCGGAATCAACGGCCGGTTGGGCAAGTCCCGCACCGCCCTGGGAAGTGCTCTCCGGGGTGTGTTCGGGCGGAGCGCGCTCGACACCCAGTTCTGGGAGGCGATGGAAGAGGCACTCATCGGTGCCGATGTCGGAGTGGCCGCCTCGGCCGGCGTTGTCGAGCGTGTTCGCCGGGCCAAGCCGGAGACGTCGGCATCAGCTCGAAAACTGCTCGAAGAGGAGCTAAAGGCGGTATTTGCCCATGCCGAGCGCGGCCTCAATCTCGACGGCAAGCCGGCGGTCATGCTGATTGTCGGGGTCAACGGGGCAGGCAAGACGACTTCGATCGCCAAGCTGGCGGGCAGGCTGATCCGAGAGGGCCGCCAGCCGCTCCTGGCCGCGGCCGACACGTTTCGGGCGGCAGCTGACAGCCAGCTCCGGGTCTGGGCTGATCGGGTCGGGGTCCCGGTGGTCGCGGGCAAAGAGGGTTCCGACCCGGCCGCTGTTGCCTTCGACGGGCTCTCCGCCGCCAAAGCGCGGGGAAGGGACGTCCTGATCGTTGACACAGCTGGCCGCCTCCACAGCAAACAGAACCTGATGGCCGAGCTCGCCAAGATCCGCCGGGTCCTGGAACGGGAGGGTGGGACGGTGGGGGAGTCGCTGCTCGTGCTCGACGCCACCGCCGGCCAGAACGGCATTGCTCAAGTCAGGGAGTTCGCCAACGCAATCGGTCTGACCGGAATCGTGCTCACCAAACTCGACGGAACGGCGCGCGGAGGGATCGTGGTGGCTGTGGAGCAGGAGCTCGGGATTCCGGTGAAGTTTGTCGGCGTCGGAGAGGGCGTCGACGATTTGATGCCGTTCGACCCCGATGCTTTCGTGACCGAACTTCTGGCGGACGCATGAGCCCCGAAGAGCTGCTGGCCCTCGCCCGCAAGGCAGCTGAGAAGGCATACGCCCCCTACTCCCGATTCAGGGTCGGAGCAGCGGTGCTGGCCGACGACGGAACCGTCTACACGGGCGCCAACGTCGAAAACGCCGCCTATCCAAGCTCGAGTTGCGCCGAGGCCACGGCCGTCGCTCACGCTGCCTCGGAAGGGATGCGGAAGATCAAAGCGACCGCCGTGGCGTGCATCGATGCGGCCTCGCTGGAAGGTGCCTACCCCTGCGGCCGCTGTCGTCAGATCCTCAACGAATTCAGCACCGACATAGTCTATGTCACGGCGGCCGGTCCCGAGTTCCGTGAGCACACCCTGGCAGAACTTCTCCCGCACGGGTTCAAGCTCTGAGGTCACGAGTGGTGGGTGGTGAGTGGTGAGTTCAGAACCAGGAACCCGCGACCCACGGTCGATTCGTTTGTACAAGGACGGAAATTGCCAACAGACATCCGGTCTTAAGCGTTCCAGGTCGCCCGCAGTTCCTTACGGACAACAAACCTCAGACCCGACCAGACGTCGTCGATTGCAGCGACCTTGTTGTCGACCATGCCGGTCGGAAGGAA
>JANMST010000413.1:0-8211 GCA_031389635.1 Acidimicrobiia bacterium
TCCCGAACTCCTGAAGCCCGAACAGTCGAGCGGCGTGGTCGCTGTCGTTGAATGTGTAGCTGGTGGTCTGATAGATAGGGACGGCCCGGGCGTTGGTGCCGGGGGCCGGCTGCTGGCCTGCATGGACCTGCAGTGTCTCGAAGCGGTAGTTGCTCAATGTGTCCTCCTTCTCCTCGTAAACCCGTTCTTGTGACGGTTTGGCCACCGTAGAGGGGGTCAACCGTCACAAGAACGGATGTATTTCACGCCAATGCGGCGGCGACCGGCACTTCCCTCGTAAGCGAGTGCCCAACCGGAGAGGTTGATACCACTTTCCGGTGGAGAGCGTCGAGCGCAGCGTCATCGGCGTCCGATTCGATGTGGACGATGGCCTTGATCCCTGAGAACCCGGCGTTGCCCTGGTCGAGGCCGAGGAAGGTGTGGAGGTCGAGGTCACCCTCGAGCTCGATCCTCAGCTTTTTCAGTTCGATGCCAGCCGCCGAGGCGTTGGCCGCGTATCCGATGACGAGGCAAGAGCCGAGGGCTCCAAGAAGCTGCTCGACCGGGTTGGGAGCGGTGTCGGTACCACCGAGTGCGGGGGGTTCGTCGAAGGCGATCGGGGCAAAGTCGCGGGAGCGGGAGGAGGTCCGGAAGGCACCGTCCCAGGTGACCTCGGACTTCCAAATGGTCTTTGCCACTTCGGGGTCGCCCTGGATGGCTTGGACAAGTGAGCCGACCGCGGGAAGGTCGACTTCGTTCAGGTGAAGAGTCGTCATTTCGAATCCTTTGTTCATGTGCGGGAACGTCAAGAAGCACCGCGGAAGCGGAGTGGGCTCTCGGATGGTTGCGGTGAGCTACGAGCGTCGAACGCCCGGGCTTGCCACCCGAGAGCGTCGACAACGCATATCTTCAAAGGATCGGACTTGGTCTCTTACTTGTCCCATATCACGGACCTCCTCGTTCGTCGTTCCCGACGCGCTCAGTGAGCGCCGAGGCAATCCACCCGGAGTGGGGGTCCGCCATAGGCATCTCATCGATCAGGCATTGGCACCGAACAAATCGGTTGCCGCGGTTTCACAGGGCCTGTCCCTCCACCGCTCTAGATGAACGCTGTCAAGTCCGGGAAGTGTGCCTTCGGATCGACCCCAAGTCAAGACGAAGATTGGTGGGCAGAAGGTAGAAGGCTCAGTAGGGGGTACCGCCTACTGCCGACTGAGAGCTGATCAGGCCCTTATCTCTTGCCTCATGAACGAGACGAAGGCGAACCCGAACAAGACCGTCGTTATGGCGACGAGTCCGACGACCTGAGGCCACACGACGGACAAGGACTGGTTGAGCGTCAGATTCGAGAGGATGGCTCGGTCGGCCTGTTCCACGGTCACGAGGTCCACTGTTCGCTGGGTCGGATCGAGAAGGACGGTTGAAGCCTCGCTGAACAGGACCGCCGGTGAGATTCGGGAAAGCAAGATCTCGGCCTTGGCCACGGCTACCGCATCATCAGACGGAGCCACGAGATTGGCAGCGGCAGAGAAGATGAAGGAACCGAAGAAGATGAGCACCAGCCAGAGACCCAAGGAGGCCAGGATTGACGTAGCTACCCCTGCCCGGGTCGAAAGCAGAATGGACAGGGCCAGCCAGAACCCGACGTAGATAATCGCAACGACCACCCAGACGAAGAGGCGGCCGATCTCACCCGCGGTGGGCGACAGGCCGAGACGGAACATACCCAGTCCCGTTATGAAGATCGTTGTGGCGATCAACATCATTCCGATGATGCTGAGGCCGGCCACGAACTTCCCGATGATCACTTCGTCACGGTGGATTGGCTGCGCTAAAAGCCTTGGCAGCGTCCCAGCCGACTTCTCACTACTGATCGCATCGAAGCCGAAGGCGATTCCCAGGAACGGGCCGAGGAAATTCATCAGGACGAAGATGAATGGAAACGGGACCGGTGGACTCTCGAGGGTCAGCAGTCGAAGGAAGATTCCCGGGATGCCCATGGCCTGTGACGCCACAGAGCGAATCCCGCCAGCCGCCGCCACCACCGTCGCCGCGGTGACGATGGCAAGAATGGCGGCCAGAACGAGGAATCGAATCGATCGCAGATGGTCGGCGAATTCTTTGCGTGCCACCACTCGCCAACCATGGCCCAGGCCCTCGTCCGCCATGGCAATTGCATGCATCGGGGCGGTTGCGTCAGACACTGGCAGTTGCCTCCTCAGCGTGGAAATACCGTCGGTATACCTCGTCGAGATCCTCTGACAGGCGGCGAACGCTGGTCAGAGGAAGCCCCGCTTCAACAAGGCTCGAAACAAGCTTATTGGTGCTTCCGTGCTCGACCTCGATCAAATAACTCCGTGGAAGGCGGCCGGGTTTGAGGCTCCGCAGAAACTTCTGGTTGGCCAACGCGGCCCGGACGTCGGCCTCGTCGGCGCCCACCGATATCTCGACCTCCTCGGGTCCCTTGCTGTCGGTCGCCAGTTCGTGGGGTGCTCCCTGGGCGACTACCCGGCCCTTCACAAAGATCGCCACCCGGTCGCAGACAGCCTGCACCTGATGGAGAAGATGGCTGGAAAGAAGGATGGTGACTCCCTCGTCCTTGGCCAGGCGGCGAATCAACCCGAGAATCTCGGCTACACCCTCCGGGTCGATAGCGGTGGTGGGCTCGTCGAGGATCAGAATCTCGGGCCTCTTGATCAGCGCGTCGGCAATCCCGAGCCGTTGCTTCATGCCGCGCGAGTAGACCCCGACCGGCCGGTCACCGGAATCGACGAGACCTACGTCCACCAGCAAGGAGTCGATGCGACGATCGGCCTCGGTGCGGCTGAGGCGGTTGAGTTCGGCGGTGAATCGGAGGTTCTCCCGGCCGGTCAAATCGGGGTAGAAACCGACCGCGTCGGGCAGATATCCGACGCGACTCTTCACGGCGAGGGGGTTGCGGGCCGGGTCCAGCCCGAGTACTTCGATATCGCCTGACGTCGGCTCGACCATCCCTAGCAGCATCAGGATGGTCGTGGTTTTGCCCGCCCCGTTGGGACCGAGCAGTCCGAACACCTCTCCCGCGGACGTGCGCAGGTCGAGGGTATTGACCACCTTCGTCTCGCCGTACTGCTTGGTCAGCCGCCGGGTCAGAATCGTTGGAGCGGACATTCCTATCTCCGGCCGAAGCGACGGAAGACCCAGGCGAGAGCGGCCAGAGTCAGCAGTATCAAGCCGATTCCAACCAGGCCACCGAACGCCGAAGGGCTGACGGTGGTCCTTACCTCCATCGACGAGTCGGCATCGTCCGACGAGGCTCGGAACGTTATCTGGTAGTCGCCGGCGATGGCCTCAGCGGACGGAGTGATGGTGGCGTTGACCGTGGCGAAGTCGCCCGCTGCAATCGTCGGGATCAGTTCCGTGTCCCAGGTCACCTCCCAGCCGGAGGGAGGAATGGAGTCGAGGGAGACCTGGACCAGGTCGGCGGTTCCGGTGTTGAAGACGATCACCGGGAACTGGGTTGGCTGGCCAGCCGTGACATCGGCGTTGAGCCTCTGGTCGGGCGTGGAGATCAGCATGTCGAAGCTTCCCGTGATCTGCACCTGCAGGGGGGCCTCAGCGTCGACTCCGCCTCCCCGGGCCACCACTCGAAGGTCGTAGAGACCGGCTGCGGCGGTGGTAGATGGGTTGGCCGTGACTGTGATTCTGGTGGTGGCGCCGGGGTCGACGGTTATGGCTGAGGCCTGGGTCTGGGTCTGGGGCCGGGCCTCGACGATCCACCCGATCGGTCCCTCGGCAGACAGCTCGAGCTGCACTTCGGCCGGACTGTCGTTCCGGATGTCGACCGGGAACGTGAAGGTCTCACTCGAAGGGCCTCGAACGCCCGAATACTCGGGGGTCATGGTCACAGTCCCGCCAGCCCCTCCCTGCACGACAACCTCAATCGCAAGGGAGGCGGAACCTCCCGAACTATCGGCCGCAACCGTCAGAGGAAAGCTGCCATCGGCGGTTCCGGTGGGAATGATGACGCTCAGGGTCAGATCGGGCGCCTCCTCCGTGCCGGCCGTGACCTGATTCACCACGAAGCCTCCACCCCGGAAATTGGCGGTCCATCCATCCGGTACCCCATCGACCGAGAGGTCGACCGTGGTCGTGCTGGTCGCAGAGAGCAGCAAGTCGAACGAGGCCGTGTCACCGGGCTCGACCGTGAGGCCCGGATAAGGCGTCGTTAGGGTCACGCCGGTCTGCGTCTGGCCCGTATCAGTTTGGGCCGCCAGCGGGGTGGCGAGAGCGGACAGTACGGCAATAAAGAGCGCGACAGTCACCGTCACCTTGCGCATGAATTCAATCCTCCTGGGGCTCTCATGGAGGGCCTCCATCTAGGCCTCCCAACTGCCCAATGGTAGATGCGACTCCTAAAGGCGTAGTAAATCGAGCCATTTGGTCTGGGTCCTGAGGCCTGTCGGTCTCGAATCAGAGCGATCAGGTTCGGGCCAGGTCTTGCCGATCAACCTCCGTGGCCACGCAAGTGCTGACCGCTCCGTCGTCCCAGAGAACCCTCGCTTGGGGGGTCTCTAGCCGTGCGCTGGGCCGCTCGGTCGAGCGATCCTTTCACACCACTAAAGCAGTCAGCGCCCTGGTGTCGGTGGCCGGCTATGCCGCCCTCGCCGTGGCCTGAAACTGGTCGGTGGGCTGGCAGGTGTCGATAGTTTCTCTCGCGATTGCCATCCACGCCTTCTATCTGAAGGAGCATCCGCACCCCTCCCTCATGATGGCGCTCACGGTCGACATCCTGTGGGTGGCCGCTACTTTCGTTCTGGTCCATCCACCGCCACTAGCGGTCGTACCCGCTCTGACCTATCTCGTCGTGGCGCCGGTGCTGGCTCTCGACGGTTGGCGAGCGGGGGATGGTCATCGCCGCTCAGGCCGGGGTTGCTGCGGCCCTAGCCGTGGCGCCGCCGGCCATGTCTGGAAGCCGGACCCCGATCGTGGCCATAGTGGTCGTCTCAACCCACTTCCGACGATGGTCTGGTTGATAACCAGCGCCACCCGTCAGTTGCGGTCCCGGGATGAACTTTCGGAAAGGCTCGTTTTCCAGGAGGCCCGGTTGCGGCTCATCACCGACAACGCCATCGACGCCATCGTCGCCCTTGATGGCGAGGGACGGATCCGGTTCGCCAATCGCACGATTGAGAAGATTCTTGGTTGGGCACCCAAGGACCTGGCCGGAAGACGCATCAGCGATCTCATTCCTAGTCTCGGGGCAGGGCGGCCATCACTCGGGCACGCAGCCGGAACCGTTCAGATGTCGGTGCAGGGGGTTCATCGTGACGGTCGCAAGATCCCCATCGAAATGACGCTCGGCAAGACCTCCGAAGGAGGGTATGAGATTTTGTCGGGGTCATCCGGGACGTCTCCGAGAAGGTCGCCCCAGCTCGCCGCATCGAATTCAGGCATCCCTCCTGGACTAGGTCAGGGTGGCAGTGGTTGCTGCCGACCTCGACGGTCGCCTCCTCTATGCGAACGCCTCGGCGGTAACGGCTCTTGGATTGCGAGCAGAGACTCTTCGAAGGACGACCCTGGCGGGCCTCCTTGCCGAAGGGGACCGTTCTCTGGTCCTCGAAAGACCCTTCACGGCCAACGGCATCTGGCGTTCTGAGGTGCAGCTTTGTGGGCCGACGGGAAGCTCTTCCCGGCCCTCGTCACCATCACGACGGTGTGCTCGGCCTCGGGAGATCCGATCGGACTGGCTGCCATCGCCGCCGACATCACCGAACGCAAGCAAACCGAGGAGCGACTCTCGGAGCTCCTTGCTTCGGAGGATGAATTCGTGACTTCGGTGTCGCACGAACTGAGGACTCCACTCACCGTCATCGTTGGAATGTCGGAAGAACTCAGCCGTCCTTCCACGAGTTCTCCTCGGAAGATGTGCACCAACTGATCGAACTGATCGCCGACCAGAGCGCAGACCTCGCCAACATCGTTCAGGATCTGTTGGTGATCGATCGTTCCGACGGGGCGGCAACGTCGTGATCAAACCCTCCGCCATCGACGTCCGCGAGGAACTCACGGCGAGCCTGATCCTGTATGTGCCCAACGACCGCTACCGCACTTTCGATGTCAACGTGCAGCAACCGGCCTGGGCCGACCCGAGCCGGCTCCGGCAGGTGATCCGCAACCTCATGACGAATGCTGTCCGCTACGGCGGTTCCACCATCAGGCTGAGTGCCACCCAGGACGAGGGCTTCACGATCATCTGCCTGGCGGACGACGGCCCCGATATCCCGGAGGAGGAGCAGGCTGGGATCTTCGAGCCCTATGTTCGCAGTCGTTCCACGCCGGCCTCGCCGGGATCGATGGGTGTCGGTCTGGCGGTGACTCGCAAGCTCAGCCGTTTGATGGGAGGGGATCTGGTCTATTGCCGACGCGACCGATGGAGCAGCTTCGAATTGACTCTGCCCAACTTCCGATCGTCGTCTGTCGCCCGCGAGATCGCCTTCTGAGCCGTCGGCTCTCCCCGGCTCCGTCTCCGCGCCAAAACCGTAGTCGCCAGACCCAAATAGCGGTGACTAGTCCCTCTTCGGATTCACAATGATGTGCAGGCGTCGGCCGTTCAGTCGATAGACCCGGAATGAGATGGTGGCCCAAAAGCGTCACCCTTACCTTGAGGGTGCTCGACCCTTCAACCAACGCGACCCTGCCCGTCTCGATCCAAGAGACTGTCCAGAAGTCTGAGGGTCCCCGGAGTACGAGGCCGGAGACGGTCGACCAACACGGCGACGAGAAACCACCGGTCATCCAGTTGAATCCGGTCGCCGGCAAGCTCATCCGTTATAGCCGCGGCGACCCACAGGCCGCCAGGTTGACCGGATCACCCTCTCGTGCGGCGTCGCCCCCACGCGTGAACTCCGGCTTCGCACACCTCTTCCGCGCTTCGCTCTTGCTGGTCGTACTTGGAGGCGCCCTTACTCTCACGAGTCCTGCCCGCGCTGCGTCCATCACCTGGACCGGCCTCGGGAGCACCAACGACTGGTCTGAGGGAGCCAACTGGTCGACCGGGGTGGCACCTGGTCCCGGTGACGTCGCAATTTTCGACGCGACGTCGAGCAAGAACGCGACCATCAACGTCGCCGCCAACGTATCCGGCATTCAGATCTCAGTGGGATACACGGGCACCATCACGTAGGCCTCTGTTACGACAACCGTTGGCGGTGTCGGCTTCACCCAGACCGACGGATCTTTCGTCGGGAGCAGCTTGGCAATCATTGTGAATGGCCCATTCACCGTTACTGGCGGCAGCTTTACGAGCACCGCCGCGAACCTCGCAGTCTCGGGAGCTTTCACGCAGACCGGAGGGGTGTTCTCGCCCAACGGTGGGACCGTGACATTCACAGGCGCGGCCTCCACCATCGATATCCCCGGCATCGGGACCTTCAACAACCTGAGGTTTGCTCCGGCGACCGGCGGAGCGGTCAAGACCATCAACGGCGGGACCACGCTTGTCGCTCAAGGCACGCTCACTTTGACCGAGGGTGCGATCGGCGGTTTGGGGAGTGTTTCGGCTCGGGGGAATGTCAGTCAGGCTTCGACTTTTGATGGCGGGGCCGGGTTTTTGATCGTTGACGGGTCGGCTGATCAGACGTTGACCGGTGCTGCCACTACGGCTGCTGGTTTCCTCCCCAACCTCACCATTGTCAAACCGTCGGGGAGTTTGACCCTGGCCGGGACTGTCCGTACCACCCGCAACTGGACTTTGACCTCCGGTCTCCTCGACCCCACCACTTCCACCGTCATCTTCGCCGGGACTTTGACGGTGACTGGCAGTCAGCCTTTCAACCTGGTCGAGGTGCGGGGGGCGGTAACGGTCTCCCTGGGCACCACCCTCACCGTCGCTGGCAATCTGACCATGCCGACCGCGAACGCTTTCACCGTCAACGGTTCGGTGACCGTGGCCGGCAATCTGACTTTGACCGACGGGTCGATCGCCGGGACTGGCACTGTCGCCGTCCGCGGCAACGTCAGTCAGGCTTCGACTTTTGATGGCGGGGCCGGGTTTTTGACGATCGATGGGTCCGGTCCCCAAACTTTGACCGGTACCGCCACCACCGCACTGGGGGCTCTTCCCAATCTTGAGGTTGTCAAACCGGTTGGGACCACCCTGACTTTGGCCGGGACTGTCCGTACCACCCGCAACTGGACTTTGACCTCCGGTCTCCTCGACCCCACCACTTCCACCGTCATCTTCGCCGGGAC
>JANMST010000414.1:0-2853 GCA_031389635.1 Acidimicrobiia bacterium
CCTCGACCGGCTCCCCGTCGACCCTGGCATCGCCGACGGGGGCGACCGTCAGCTGACTGCGGCCCGGGGCGGGGAAGACTACGAGCTGCTCGCGGCGCTCCCGCCCGCCTTCGGCGCCGCCAACGCCCGGGCGTTCGCCACGGACACGGGCACACCACTCACCCGGATCGGCGAGATAGTTTTCGGCACCGACGTCGTCTTCGTACGGGGCAATGCCCCAGTCAGGATCACCGGTTACGATCACTTCGCATGATTGCCGCGCTCCGCTACCTCCTCGCCATCGGTTGGTACACTGTCTGGTATGGCACCCGGGTGGTCGTCAACGCGGTGGTCGGTCTTCGCGGTGAGCCGTTCGACCGGATCCAGCGCGCCTATGGCACGGCCCTGCTCAAAGCCACCCGGATCAACGTCGTCGTGCAGGGGCTCGAGCAGCTGAGCCCAGGGCAGCCCTACGTCTTCACCGCCAATCACGAATCCTGGGTCGACATCTGGATGATCCTGGTCGGGCTGCCTGGCACGATCCGGTTCGTCTTCAAGAAGGAACTCTCGAAGGTCCCTTTCCTCGGCCCCGCGATCAACGCGATGGGCCACGTCGAGATCGACCGCGGCAACCGCGGTTCGGCGTTCGCCTCCTACGACCGCGCCGCCGCCGCGATCAAGGCAGGCACCTCGGCTGTCGTCTTCTGCGAGGGGACCCGGAGCCGGCACGGCAGGCTCCTCAAGTTCAAGAAGGGGCCCTTCGTCCTCGCGATCGCGGCCCAGGTGCCGGTGGTGCCGGTATTCTGCGACCAGAGCTTCGAGGCCCTCCCGAAGGGCAGCATCCGCCCGCGGCCCGGTACGGTCTACCTCCGGATCGGCCGGCCGATCGCAACCACGGGGCTCCGCTACGAGGGTCGCGATCAGCTCTCCGACCAGGTTCGCGCCGAGATGGTTGCCCTCGGGGCGCACCAGTAGCGTGGGCCGGCGTGACCCGTGCCAGCCCCGTTGTCTCCCCCGACGCCCACCCCTATTCTTGAGCGGCGTTCCGACCACCCTCACACCAAGAATCCATGTCGACCATCATCGAAGTGCAGGCCCGCGAGATCATCGATAGCCGGGGCAACCCCACCGTCGAAGCCGAGGTCGTGCTGGCCAGTGGGGTGCAGGGCCGGGCCGCGGTGCCGAGCGGGGCGAGCACTGGCGAGCATGAGGCGGTCGAGCTTCGGGACGGCGACGCCAAGCGCTATCTCGGCAAGGGGGTCCGCGAGGCGGTCAAGAACGTCAACGAGATCATCGGCCCGCGGCTCGAGGGCCTCGACGCCGCCGATCAGATCGCCGTCGATGCCGAGATGATGGAGGCCGACGGCACGCCTAACAAGAGCAAGCTCGGCGCCAACGCGATCCTGGCGGTGTCGCTCGCGGTGGCCCGGGCCGCCGCCGAGGAGAGCGGCCTGCCCCTCTATCGCTACCTCGGCGGCCCGATGGCGCGGATCCTCCCCGTTCCGATGATGAACATCCTCAATGGCGGGGCCCACGCCAGCAACAACGTTGATGCCCAGGAGTTCATGGTCTCTCCGATCGGCGCCGACAACTTCGCCGATGGGCTTCGGATGGGGGTCGAGGTCTTCCATGCGTTGAAGACGGTCCTCTCCAAGATGGGCCTCTCGACGGCGGTGGGCGACGAGGGCGGCTTCGCGCCGATGTTGCCGTCGAACGAAGCCGCTCTCGACGTGGTGATGGAAGCGATTCGGGCGGCCGGCTACGAGCCCGGCAAGGACCTCGCGATCTGCCTCGACGTGGCCGCCTCCGAGTTGTTCGACAAGACCAAGTCCGAGTACGTCTTCAAGAAGGGCGACAAGACCCGCCGCAGCGCCGAGCAGATGGTCGACCTCTATCAGGGCTGGGTCGACCGCTATCCGATCGTCTCGATCGAAGACGGCCTCGCCGAAGACGACTGGGACGGTTGGGCCAAGCTCACCGAACGACTCGGCGAGCGGATCCAGATTGTCGGTGACGATCTCTTCGTCACCAACGTGGATCGCCTGGGGCGGGGCATCGAGGAGGGCGTCGGCAACGCGGTGCTGGTCAAGGTCAACCAGATCGGCACCCTGACCGAGACCCTCCAATGCATCGAGCTGGCCAAGTCCAGCTCGTACGGCGTGATCATCTCCCACCGTTCCGGCGAGACCGAGGACACCTTCATCGCCGACCTCGCGGTGGCCACCGGCGCCGGCCAGATCAAGACCGGCAGCGCCAGCCGCACCGATCGGGTGGCCAAGTACAACCAGCTCCTCCGGATCGCCGAGCAGCTCGGTGAGCTCGGTCACTACCCGGGTCGGGATCTCTACTCGCTGTGACCCCGAAGCGGTGGCTCGTCATCGCGGTGCTGGCGGCCGCCGCGCTGTTCGCCCTATTGGCTGGGGAGTACAGCACCCCGGCCTGGTTCGAGTTGCGCCGTGACACGCGGGCCGAAACGGCGCGGGTGGCCGAGCTGCGACGCCAGGTGGACTCGCTGACCCGATACGCCAAGCTGGTGGAGGCCGATCTTGAGACCCAGGAACGGATCGCCCGGGAGCAGCACGGGATGCTCAAGCCGGGGGAGCACGCGTTCATCCTGGAGGAGGCTCCGGACCGGCAACCTTGACCGGGGGAGGGCGGGTCGGCTAGGATTGGCGCCCCGAGGCAGGGTAGCTCAGCTGGTTAGAGCACGGCACTCATAATGCCGGGGTCGCGGGTTCGAGTCCCGCCCCTGCTACTTGTAGGAGAAAGAGTTAGCTCGTTCCCTGCGTCGCCGGTACCGGGGGATGTAGCAGAAAGTGTAGGGAAAGTCTTTCACGGGGCGCCCAGGAGGTGCCCCGTCGTCACATACCTCAG
>JANMST010000422.1:0-13248 GCA_031389635.1 Acidimicrobiia bacterium
CGCTTTCGGCCGATCTCATGGCCGTAGTCGAGGAAACCATTCAACCTCGATCCGGTGTGCTCTGGATCAGACAACCGGTCCCAGTCCCCGAACGCAATCAGGTTGGCATCGGATAGACCGACCGTCTGTGGGTCGTTTTCGTCGCTGGACAACCAATACGACCCTGGGTCGCTGATTTCGTGGCGTTCACACCCGCAGGACCGCTTGACCGAGCACCATCTCGCCGTCGTGGGCGTCGACTGTGATCGTATCGCCGTCGGAATAATTGCCGGCCAGCAGCTTCATCGCCAGGGCATCGGCCAGTCTCTTCTGGATCACACGCTTGAGAGGGCGCGCACCGTAGATGGGGTCGAACCCCTCCTCCGCCAGAAGGTCTTTGGCCGCATCAGAGAGTTGGAGGGTGATATGGCGCTCCGTCAGCCGTCGCGCCAGCTGTGCCAGCTGGATGTCGACGATCTCCCGCAGCTGTTCCATGCTGAGCCGGCGGAACACGATCAGGTCGTCGACCCGATTCAGGAACTCGGGTCGGAAATGGCCCCGCACCGACAACATCACTCGTTCCTCGATGACCTCGTCAGGCAGGTCGGGCTGGATGTGCTCGGACCCGAGGTTGGAGGTCATGATGAGAACCACATTGGTGAAATTGACGGTGAGGCCTTGCCCGTCGGTCAGGCGCCCGTCATCCATCAGCTGAAGAAGGACGTTGAATACTTCTGGATGAGCCTTCTCGACCTCATCCAGAAGAACCACCGAGTAGGGCCGTCGCCGGACGGCTTCCGTCAGCTGACCGCCCTCGTCATAACCGACATAGCCAGGCGGTGCCCCGATCAGCCGGGACACCGAGAACTTCTCCATGTACTCCGACATGTCGATCCGGATCATCGCCCTCTCGTCATCGAACAGATACTCGGCCAGCGCCCGGGCCAGCTCGGTCTTGCCGACCCCGGTGGGGCCAAGAAAGATGAACGATCCGATCGGGCGGTTTGGATCTGCCAGACCCGACCTGCTTCGGCGAACCGCGGCGGCTACCGCGTTAACGGCCCGATCCTGTCCGATCACTCGCTGATGCAAATGCTCCTCGAGGTGAATGAGCTTCTCCATGTCGCCCTGCATCAGCTTCGAGACCGGGATCCCGGTCCAGCGAGCCACCACCTCGGCGACGTCCTGGTCCGTCACTTCCTCCGACAGCATTCGACCCTCGGCGTGCAGTTTCTCCAGTTCCTCCTGCCGGCGGGCTAGCTCAGCCTCGAGCTCACGGAGGGTGCCGTACCGCAACTCGGCGGCCTTCGATAGGTCGCCTTCGCGCTCAGCCTTCTCGGCCGCAGCCCGGGTTTCCTCGATGCGCTGTTTGACGCTGCGGCTGGCGGCGATCGCTTCCTTCTCCAGGGTCCAACGTGCGGTCAAGGCGTCGACCTGCTCCACGATGTCGGCGTGTTCCTTTACGAGAGCAGCGAGGCGTTCCTTTGACGCGGCATCGCTTTCCTTCTTGAGCGCCTCCCGTTCGATCTCCAGTTGGATCTTGCGACGGGTGAGCTCGTCGATCTCCTCGGGCATCGAGTCGATCTCGATCCGAAGCTTGGAGGCAGCCTCGTCGATCAGGTCGATGGCCTTGTCCGGAAGGAAACGTGACGTGATATAGCGATCCGAGAGAACCGCCGCGGCCACGAGGGCGGAGTCGGTTATGCGCACCCCATGATGAACCTCGTAGCGTTCCTTGAGGCCGCGCAGGATCCCGATGGTGTCCTGGACCGACGGGGGCTCGACGATCACCGGTTGGAAGCGCCTCTCGAGAGCAGCGTCCTTTTCGATGTGTTTGCGATACTCGTCGAGGGTGGTGGCGCCGATCATCCGCAGTTCCCCCCGGGCCAGCATTGGCTTGAGCATGTTGGAGGCATCCATTGCCCCCTCGGCCGCCCCCGCCCCGACCACCGTGTGAAGTTCGTCGAGGAACGTGATGACCTGGCCCTCCGACGCCTTGATTTCACCCAGCACGGCCTTGAGGCGCTCTTCGAACTCGCCCCGATATTTGGCACCCGCCACCATGGCTCCGAGGTCGAGGGCGATGATGCGGCGATTCTTCAGGCTCTCGGGGACATCGCGATTGGCGATCCGCAAGGCCAGCCCCTCGACGATGGCGGTCTTGCCGACACCGGGCTCGCCGATGAGGACCGGGTTGTTCTTGGTTCTTCGGGAGAGCACCTGGATGACGCGCCGGATCTCCTCATCCCGCCCGATGACCGGGTCGAGTTTTCCTTCCCGTGCCACGGCCGTGAGGTCGCGCCCGTATTGCTCGAGCGCCTGGAAGGTGGCCTCGGGGTCGGCGCTGGTGATCCTCTGGTTGCCGCGAAGGTTCTTGAGGCCCTCGAGGATGACCTCGGAACGGACCCCCAAGTCCCGCAGGGCCTTGCCGACCGGCCCTGTGCTTTCGACCAGGCCGAGCAATAGGTGCTCGACCGAGATGTACTCGTCCTTGAAGTCGGAGCGGCGCTGATCGGCGATCTCGAGGACCCGGGCCAGGTCCTGGGTCATCTGAGGCTCGGACCCGCCGTACACCTGAGGGAGCTTGTTCAGTTCGACTTCGGCCAACTGGCGAACGTCGTTGGGGGCGACATCTATTGCCTGGAGAAGTGGCAGCACCAACCCCTCGGTTTGGGCCACCAGCGCTCGCAGCAGATGGGCGGGGTGGATCCCGCCGTGATTTCGGGCGGTGGCCTGGTCTCTGGCAGCAACCAACGCCTGCTGAGCTCGGGTTGTCAGTTTCGAAAGGTCCATCGTCACGCTCCGATGTTTGCCGGTTCTAACTGCTACCCAATCTCATTCACTTCGGAACCCATCGCGGGCGGCATCACCCTGTGATGAACCTAGCGATCCATTCGGAAAGAAGTCGGGCGTCGGGCTCGATGGCCAGCGACGAGAGCCCCGCATCCACGACATCATCCGGAATGAGGATGCCCCGCCTTGCCTCCATCAGCACCGCCGAGTAGGCGGGTGCGAATTCGGGATGACCCTGGAAGCCTATGAAGTGATCACCCGCGGCGATGACCGAGACCGGGACGCCGTCGCTGCAACCCAGCACCCGCACCCGCTCGGGTGATGCCAGGATTTGATCGCCATTCATGTGAAGGACTCGGAATGTGTCTGCCGCTGGCACCATCCATGGCTGGAGCGACCCGACCCTCGTCTCTTTGATTCCGACCTGCCAACCGGCCGGGGCCCTGGCAACCTCCCCGCCGAGGGCGTGGCCGATCATCTGGGCTCCAAAGCAGACGCCCACCAACTTGCGTCGTTCCCGATCGAGCCGTCGAACCAGGTCGGCTAATCGAAGGATCCACGGAAGATCGTCATACACCGAGTGTCGCGACCCGGTAGTGATCCAGGCATCACACTCGTCGAGATCAATCGGGAACTCCCCGACGGTGAGATCGAATGTGACAAGTTCGATTTCTGGCCGATCAGCAAAGAACCGAGCGAAGAACTCCGGATAATCGCCGGCGACGGTCCTGAACCCGGGCCGAACATGGTCGCAAAGGAGGATGCCCACTCTCACGGGCGGGTTTCCCGTCTCGCAACCCAGGAGGCCGCAAGCCTCAAGTCCCAAGCCTCACGCCCGACCCGATCTGGCGCTTGCGGCTTGAGGCTTGCAGCTTGCGGCTTGCTAGTCATCGCCAATGAACACCGTTTTGTACTCGCTGTAGTGTTCCAGGGCGGCCATTCCCTGCTCGCGTCCGATGCCCGATTGCTTGACCCCGCCAAACGGGGCTTCGATGTGGACGCTCGAAGATGAGTTGATGGAGATCATTCCGGTCTCAACCGCCCGGGCCACCCGTAAGGCACGACCAACGTCCCTGGTCCAGAGCGATCCTGAGAGCCCGTATACGGAGTCGTTGGCGAGATCAACCGCTTCCTGCTCTGTGTCGAAGGGAATGATCCCCACCACCGGGCCAAAGATCTCCTCTTTCATCACTCTCATGTCGGGACCGACGTCCACCATGACCGATGGCGTCAGGAAGTTCCCTGGTGAGTCGAGTCGCTGGCCGCCGGTCACCACCGTGCCTCCCTCGGAGCGACCGACCTCCAGGTATGTCTCGACTCGTTCTCGATGTGACGCCGAGATCAACGGACCCATCTCGGTTTGCTCCATTGTTGGATCTCCAACCTTGATCGCTTCGGTGGCTGCGACGAAACGATCGACGACTTCGCGGAAGATCGGCCTCTCGACGAGGATCCGGCTCCGGGCGCAGCAGTCCTGGCCCGCATTGTCGTAGACCGACCAGATTGACGACGAGATACAGGCGTCGAGATCGGCATCGACAAAGATCAGATTCGCCGACTTTCCCCCGAGTTCGAGCGACACGCGTTTTACTCCGCCGGCCGCCTGGCGCATCACTTCACTTCCGACCTCGGTCGAACCGGTGAACGAGATCTTGCGAACCAGCGGATGGCCCACCAGTGCCTCGCCCGTCTCCGATCCCTTGCCGGTGACAACTGCGAAGGCGCCGGGTGGAAGGCCGGCCTCTATCGCTATATCGACCAACGCCAGCGCTGTCAACGGGGTGATCTCGGCGGGCTTGGCCACAACCGAGTTCCCCATGGCAAGAGCCGGCGCCGCCTTCCACCCGAGGATCACCATTGGGAAGTTCCAGGGGGTGATGGCAGCACAAACGCCGATAGGTTCGCGGAAAGTCATGAGGGTGCCGCGGGCATTCCCGGGGATGGTCTGGCCGTGAAACTTGTCCACCGCCCCGGCGTAGAAATCGAAGGTGGTGGCGACCGCACCGATCTCGCCGCGGGCAGCATTGATTGGCTTGCCGGTGTTGGCTGACTCCAGATTCGCCAGGCGCTCTTGGTCTCTCCGGATCAGGTCGGCGATGCGGCGCAGCACATCCCGCCGCTCCCTGACCGGAGCGTTCCGCCATGTTCCCCGCTGATAGGCCTCATGGGCAGCGGCCACCGCCCGGTCGACCTCGCCCGCCCCCTGGCGAGGTATCTCTGCGATTCCCTCGCCAGTGGCTGGGTTGAGAAGAGTGGTGATCATGGGTGCAGTTTCGCAGTCGCTGGAGGTGCCTGAGGTTCGAGGTTCGAGGTTTGAAGTTTGACCTGACTTCGGTGCCCGGTCGGGTTGGTGTTGACCCCGAACGTTCGGAATCACCGAAGGAACAGCCTGTGGGCGTCGCCCGGCCGATGGCAGGCTTCCGACCTCCGCCTTCCGCCTTCGCTGCTTCCCGATCCTGTAACAACTGCGAAACGCTTACGAAACATCCGACTTCCAGGGTTCGCCCTGCAACTGGCAACCGCAAGAAGGAGGAAGGTCTGTGAGCGAAGGAACCATCGCCTGGCTGTTGACGAGCTCGGCCCTGGTCCTGTTCATGACTCCGGGTTTGGCATTGTTCTACGGAGGCATGGTGAGGTCGAAAAACGTCCTCAACATGTTGATGAAGAACTTCTTCACGATCTCCATCGTGACCGTGGTCTGGACAGTGATCGGCTACTCGCTGGCCTTTGGGACCGACATCGGCGGATTCATCGGGGGTCTGGATTTCCTCGGACTCAAAGGGGTCGAAGGCGACGCCTTGCTTTTCATGGTGTTTCAGATGATGTTTGCGATCATCACACCGGCATTGATCTCAGGAGCAGTAGCCGAGCGGATGAAATTCTCGGCCTGGGTCTTGTTCACGACTCTCTGGGCCTTGATCGTCTATCCAATCGTCGCCCACTGGGCATTCGCGGCGGACGGATGGCTATTCGCCTGGGGTGTCAGGGACTTTGCGGGAGGACTTGTGGTGCACATCAACGCAGGCGTGGCGGCCCTGGCCCTGGTCTTCGCGCTAGGACCACGAAAGGGTTACGGCACCGAACCGATGAGGCCCCACTCTTTGCCGCTGACCTTGATCGGTACCGGGATCCTGTGGTTTGGGTGGTTCGGGTTCAACGCCGGCTCGGCCCTGGCTGCCGACGGGATCGCCATCAACGCCTTCGTGACGACACAGATCGCAGCAGCGGTTGCAGCCCTTGCGTGGGTCGTGGCCGAGTGGATGAAGACCGGAAAACCGACAACGCTCGGAGCGGCTTCCGGAGCAGTGGCCGGCCTGGTGGCGATAACGCCGGGAGCCGGCTTCGTATCACCGATGTCGGCCATTGTGATTGGACTGGCCGGAGGATTCCTTTGTTTCGGGGCGGTGAACCTGAAGTCGAGGTTCGGTTACGACGACTCTCTCGACGTGGTCGGCGTCCACCTGGCCGGAGGCATCGTCGGATCGGTCCTGCTCGGTGTCTTCGCCCAGAGTTCGGTGAACGAGTTCGTTCCCGATGGCCTGCTCTTCGGCGGCGGCGCCTTCTTCATCAAGCAGGTCGTCGCCGTGCTGGCTGTGATGGCCTTCACGTTCGTTGCGTCCTACATCCTGGCCCGCATCGTCAAAGCTCTCGTTGGGCTGCGAGTCGATGAGAATCAGGAGACCGAGGGCCTCGACATCTCGCTCCACGAGGAGCGGGGCTACGTGCTTTCGGAGTAGGAGGAGCCATGAAGCTGATAATCGCTTTCATCAAGCCGTTCAAGCTCGATGACGTCAAGGACGCCCTGAAAGGGGTGGGAGTCACGGGGATGTCGGTTGGCGAGATTCGCGGCTTTGGCCGTCAGTCGGGCCAGACCGAGGTATACCGCGGCGCCGAGTACAAGGTCGAGTTCGTCCCCAAGACCCGAGTCGAGGTGGCGGTGGACGACGGAGATGTCGAACGAGTCGTCTCGGCGATCGAGGGGGCAGCGCGAACCGGTGAGATCGGGGATGGCAAAATCATCGTGCTACCGGTCGAACAGGTCCTAAGGATCAGGACAGGTGAACGAGGAGCCGACGCAATCTGAGGGACCCCGGCTGAACGCTAATAGGCAACGGCTGAACGCCGAGGCATCCCCAGCCAACGACGACCGGGAGCGGGTGCCGAAAGGGAATGGACTTGGTCCTCCCGGTTCGGGCCTGCTTCAGTCGTATTTGGCGACGCGCGACTCCTTTCTGACGAACGGCCCCGGCGGCGTTGTCACAGCCGTCAACGCAATCCTCTCAGCATCGCTCGATGAATGCCTCGCGATCCTGGCGGCTTCTGCTCCCGAAGTGGCGATGGTTGCAGTGGGTGGATACGGGCGAGGCGAACTATGCCTCTACTCCGATGTCGACCTGTTGCTGTTGCACGACGAACCGGTCGACGAGGAAGCAGTTCGAGCGATCCTCTATCCCCTCTGGGACTCCGGCCTCAAGATCGGACACGCCACCCGGACCGTCAAAGGGACCCTGAGCTTCGCCCGGGATGACCTCAGCACCCTCTGCACGGTGCTCAGTGCTCGCCATGTGGCCGGACCGCCCGAGCTTCTTGAGGAACTCAATCAAGGGCTGGCACGTCTGCTGGCCGGAAGCCGTAGCAATCTGGGGGAGCGGTTGGCAGCCGAGGAGCGCTCGGTTTGGGAGCGGGAGCCATTTGCCTTACAGGACCTCGATCTCAAGAACGGCCGGGGTGGGCTCCGCACCCTCCATCGATTGGATTGGGACCGACGGCGCTCCGAGTTGCTCGGGGAGGAACCAGAGGTCGACATTGAGCCCGGTGAGATCCCGGTCCGCCGGACGTTGCTCGCGGTTCGCCAAGCCCTCCACGCCGTCCAGCGACGGAGCGCCGACCGGTTCGCCCTCGACCTTCGAACGAGCGTGGGAGCGTGGCTCGGCCGAGACCCGGTCGAAGTCGCGACCGAGGTGTACCGGGCGGCGCGTTTCGCCGATGGGATGGCCGCAGCACGGTGGGGTCGGATCAGGCTGACGGGAGTCGACCCGATCGCCCACGCCGGCTTGGCGGTGGCCAGGTTCGTCAGGTCACGATGGGCCCGGGGAGAGACCGTGGCGACTCCTCTGGCGTTCGCCCGGGCGGCAGTGGCGTCCGACGCCGGAGGAAGGCTGTCGACCTGGGAGCGGGAATTCGCAGCGCGATCGGGACCGCCGGAATGGACCGCCGGCGACCGCAGCGGCTTCGTCTCGCTCCTCGCCTCGGGACGGCCCGGCTGGGAGTCCCTCCTCGGTCTCTGGGAATCGGGGTGGCTGACAAGGGCTCTGCCCGAGATAGGGCATCTCCAGGGTCTTGCCCAAGTAGCGCCCTTCCATCGCTACCCGGTTGATGCTCACCTCGGCGCCACCGTCGCGAGCATCGTCGACCTGGCCGATGGCTCGATCGGATGGTGTGCAGATCTGGCAGAAGAGATGGGGAGTCTGGACGAAGTTCTCCTGTCGGGCTTTCTACACGACATAGGCAAAGGCCTGGGGGGCAACCACTCCGCAGTCGGCGCAGACCTGGCAGTGACGCTTCTCCATCGCGCCGGGTTTGGCGCTGCCACCGTGTCGGTTGTGGGACAGGCCGTCCGTCATCATCTGCTGCTGTCCGAAACGGCATCCCGGAGGGACATCGAGGACCCCGCGGTGGTGAGCGAAGTCGCCGTAGTTGTCGGCAATCACGATCTGCTGCAGGTGCTCGCCCTTTTGAGCGTGGCGGACGCAATTGCCACCGGACCCGACATGTGGAGCACGTGGAAAGAATCGCTAGTGAGGAACCTGGTCCGAAAAGTATCGGCCTTGCTCGAAGGAACCGTCTCTGACTTGTCGGCCGAACTGGAGGGGGCCATCGGACCCCTGGTGCCAGAACTCAACCGGGAACAGATCAGTGCTCATCTGGCGGGGATGCCACCCGGATACTTAGCCCGGTTCGGCGCCGACCTCGTCGCTCAGCACCTGCGGATAGTCCATCCGCAGATCGGTCAGGGTCAGATCAGAGTCAATGTTGTTCCCGGCGCCCCAGTTTCGACGATCATCACCGCCGCTCAGGACCGACCGGGGCTTCTCGCCACCATCACCGGGGTCCTGGCGATCCACAACCTGGGCGTTCTGGAAGCACGAGTGGTCACACGATCCGATGGTCTGGCCCTGGACACCTTCCGGGTTCAGGATTCCCTCGGATCGGACATGATCGGCCAGGGAAGATGGCCGGGGGTGAGAGAAAGTCTCGAGAAGGCGGCGGCCGGGGAGATCGACCTCGAGACCCGCTTGGCAGAAAAGCGAGCTGCTTACGGCCGGGCGGGAACAACAGGGCCTCCTGAGGTCAGGGTTCATGCGAGCGGCGGTGGCCTCACCATCGACATCCGGGCCGGGGACCGGGTTGGTCTGCTCCACGATCTGGCGAGAGCGATGGCAATGCTGGGCCTGGAGGTGGACCTGGCCAAGATCGACACCCGGGGCAATGAAGCTCTCGACGTGTTCGAGGTCAGGAATCCGGCGGGGTGCCCTGTGAAAGAGATAGCCGCCGCGCTGGAAATAGCCGCCAATCCAGGATTCTGACGTGCAGATCGCACCCCATAGGCCGCGATCTGCACGTCAAAACGAGGATCTAGAGAGGCGTCACGTAGGCGGCGGTGATGCCGCCGTCGACCAGGAAGGTTGAACCGGTCGTGAACGAGGAATCGTCGGAGGCCAACCAGAGCGCCGCCTTGGCCATTTCTTTGGCCTCCCCGAAGCGACCCATGGGAATGTGAACCAGACGTCGCTGCTTCTTCTCTTCGGTGTCGAGAAACTTCATCAACAGCTCGGTGTTCAAAGGGCCCGGACAAAGGGCATTGACCCTGATGTTCTCCCGGGCATGGACCACCGCCAGTTCCCGGGTCATAGCCAGGACGGCGCCCTTGGAGGCGGTGTAGGCAACCTGGGGGGTAGCCGCCCCCAGCACCGCCACGAAAGAGGCGGTGTTGATGATCGACCCGCCGCCGGCTCTCCTTAGGGCAGGGATTCCGAACTTGCAGCCCAGGAACACTCCTTTGGCGTTGATCGACATCGTCAGGTCCCAAACTTGCTCATCGGTCGAGATCGCGTCGTCGTCGGCCGAGTGCATGATCCCGGCGTTGTTGAAGAGCACGTCGAGGCGGCCGAACTCCGACTCGGCGGTGGCAACCATCGAGGCGGAGTCCTCGGTTCGGGAAACATCGGCTTTGACGGCGATGGCCTTGCCGCCGTCTCCGACGATGACCCGGGCAGTTTCATTGGCGGCGTCATGGTTGAGGTCGACGGCAACGACCGATGCCCCCTCCGAAGCGAAGAGAAAAGCGGCCTCGCGGCCGATCCCGGACCCGGCCCCGGTGATAAGGGTGACTTTGTCCTGAAGTCTCATGGTGATTGGTTTGAGGTTTGAGGTTTGAGGTTTGAGGTCAGACCGTCAGACCTCGAACCTCAAACCTCTAACTCGAACCTAACTAGATCCTTTCGAAGTAGCGCCAGCGTTCCCAGTCGGTCACGGCGTTGTCGAATCCTTCCTGTTCCTTGCGGAAGAAATGGGTGTAGTGCTTCTGTACGTCCTCCCCGAACGAAGCCGCTACGAACTCCGAGGAGGCGAACAGATCCGTGGCATCCCTGAGCGTGTACGGAACTCTCGGCAGTTGGCGAGCCTGGTACACATCGCCGGCGAACAGATCCGGAGGTTCGGTCTCGTTGGCCATCCCGTCCAGGCCGGCAGCGAGGATCGCGGCATAAGCGAGATAGGGGTTGCAATCCGCCCCCGGTATCCGGCACTCGATTCGCAACGACGGGCCATGACCTACGACCCGAAAGCCGGCGGTCCGATTGTCGTAGCTCCAGGCGATCCGGGTCGGTGCCCACGATCCATCCTGGTACCGCTTGTAGGAGTTGATGGTCGGCGCGAAGAAGGGCATCAACTCGGGGACCCTCGCCATCCACCCACCCAGGAAGTGCTTGAAGACCGGCGAGACATGAACGGGCCCGGCATCGACGTCACCCGGAAAGGCGCTCTCGTCACCCTTCCAGAGGCTCAAGTGAATGTGACAGGAGGACCCTGCCTCCGACATCGTCGGCTTGGCCATGAAAGTGGCGCTCACACCGAGGCCTTCGGCGATCTCCTTCATCGCCAGCTTCATGACGGTGTGGCGGTCGGCCATGCCGAGGACATCGGTGTACCGGATGTTCATCTCGTGTTGTCCACGACCCCATTCCCCCTTCGAATTCTCGACCGGTATCCCGGAGTTCGAGAGGTGTCGTCGCACGGCACCGTTGTATTTCTCTTCCCTTGTCCCCTGCAGCAGGTGATAGTCCTCGATGTACCAGCCGGCCGGTGTCAGATCCTGGTACTTGCGGGATGCGGCATCCCGGTAGCTGTCCTCGTAGAGGAAATATTCGAGTTCCGATGCCCCCTTGGCCGTGTAGCCGGAGGTGCCTGCCCGCTCCAGCTGATGACGCAGGATCGAACGGGGGGCGACCCGGACGTGTTCGTGATCGTGGGGATCGTGTAGATCGCACAAGACCATGGCGGTGCGGTCGAGCCAGGTGGCCTCCCTGAGGGTGTTGTGGTCGGGAACCATGTGGAAGTCTCCGTAGCCGAGCTCCCAGTTGGCGTACTGGTAGCCGGGGACGGGCTCCATCTCCATGTCGACGGTCAACAGATAGTCGCAACCGTGGGTGCCTCCCGACCCGATCTCCTCGACGTAGAAGGCGGCATCGAAACGCTTTCCGTGTACGCGGCCGTAGTGATCGGTGAAGCCCACTACAACGGTGTCGATCTCACCGGAGTCGACCTTCCTGCCCAGATCCTCGATCGTCAGCATCCCACGGGTCATCAGCGCACACCCTCCAATCGGTTCAACGAGGCGACGCCTCCGAGCCAGATCGTAGAAACGAGTCGGTGGTTCCCGCTTCTTGAATCGTGGTTAAAGAAACAACCACTCAGGCGCACTGTTGCAAGGTCCACTCGATCTGGGCGCCGATGTCAGGAGCGCCAGGGAGGAGACCGTCGAAAATAGCGCCGCCGATCGTGAATGCCCAGGCACCGGCCCCGGCCACCCCTCGGATGCGCTCGGCGCGGTCGATCGAGCCGGCCACCACGACCGGGCCGGCCGACGCCACCACCACGGCTCGTGTGAGGTCGATCGGATCCACCGTCCTGTGCCGGTAAGCAAGCAGGTCGAGCCCCCCCACTGCCGGATGGCTGGTCAGCTCGGCGGCCTGGGAGGCGATATCTTCGATCGAGCCCCGTAGCTCGCTTGGATGACCGACCACCGTGCCTGGAAAGGGGAAATATCGGACAGGGGCCGCGCCGATGAGCGCCAGCGCCGCTTCGTGATTTGTGCCTCCCATAATCACGTCCACTCCCAGCGCGAGGCCCGCTTCGATCGAGCGAAGTTCGTCGTCGACACTGGTCGAAACCACCTCTAGGAACACGGTGCGAGCGTCTTCGTGCATGGCCTCCGTGAGCTGTCGAAGTGTGTCGGGCGAAGCACCGATGTCTTTGAACCCGACCAGGCGGAGACCGCTCGTGCGAATCGATTCGTAGACCTCAACGGCGTCGGACACGGTGGCATCGTGGTTCGTGAGCATGAAGATGAAGTCCATCAGTCCCTCTCGTCGAGCAGTCCGGCGATCGTATCCAACAGATATCCCGGCTTGTGTTCCGATGCAGCGAGATCATCCACCTGGCTGTCGCCACTGAGCACCAGGGCCGAAGCCATCCCCGCGGCGGCGGCCAGGGCGATGTCGGTGCCGAGGCGATCGCCCACCATCAGAACACGCTCAGCAGGCAGCCCGAGCCGGTCGAGCACAGCCGCCGCCATGTGCCGGGAGGGTTTGCCGACGATGGCCTCAGCCCTGGCCCCGGTGCAGGCTTCCACCGCTGCCAGCATGGCGGCGCAGTCAGGAAGCCCGCCGTCGGCCGTCGGGCAGAATCGGTCGGGGTTGGTGGCAACGATCCTGGCCCCGGCTTTGACCGCGCGGTAGGCGGCATGAAGTTTTGGGTAGTCGAATGTCCGATCGAACGACACCACCACCACGTCGGCAGATTCCGCCTGGGTGTGCGGAACAACCTCAAACCCGGCTTCCCCGAGCACCTCGATCACCAGCGGCTCCGAAACACATAGGACCCGCGCTCCACCAGCGCTTTGGCCCAGATACAGGACCAGGGCGTCCAGAGACGACACCACCTGAGCGTCGGCGGTCGGGACCCCGAGTCGACGTAGGAGCCCCGCATAGAACTGCGAGCGCTCCAGCGGCTTGTTTGTCAGAAAGACGTGGGGAGCCCCCAGCCCCCGGACTGCCGCCAGAGTTTCCGCAGCACCGGGCAACAGCACCTCGTCGAGGTAGACGGTGCCGTCGAGATCGAAGACGAAACCCGCGAAGCGGTCCACCAGCCTCACAGACCTCCTCCCAGTTCTGCGGCGCGGTCGAGAGCATCGCC
>JANMST010000464.1:0-2730 GCA_031389635.1 Acidimicrobiia bacterium
CCTCGACCCGTCATGTCAGACCTGTCCGCTATCTGCGGCGATTGGATATGGCGTGGCAGTAACCCCGCTCCAGATGGCAGCCGCCTACGGCGCCATCGGAAACGACGGCGCCTGGATTCAACCTCACATTCTCGATTTCAGTCACGGCCTCAACGGCCGCAACGAGGAGTTCCAGACTGCCAGCCATCAGGTCGTGAGCGAACGGACCGCCTACCTCATGCGCCAACTCCTTTCGCAGGTGGTCAAGGCCGGGACCGGAATCAGCGCGCAGATCCCGGGCTATGAGGTCGGCGGGAAGACCGGAACCGCCGACAAGCTCGGTGAGGACGGCCGCTACACCGACATCACCATGGCGAGCTTCGTCGGCCTGGCTCCTATCGACGACCCGAAGATCGTCGTAGCTGTGGTGGTCGACGGGCCGGCCTACGAGTTTCGGACCGGTGGATTGGCGGCCACGCCCGCCTTCGCCCAGGTCATGGAGCAAGCCCTGCACCGTCTCGGAGTGACTCCCGATGCCAGCGCCGGGTAGCACCATGGGCGTCCTCGCCGACCTGGCCGACGGGCGCCTGACGGGTGATCCCAACACTGCCGTTTCCGACGTGACCCACGACAGCCGCCAGATTCAGCCCGGATTCCTGTACGTGGCGATCAAAGGCGCTCGCTACGACGGGCACGCATTCGTCAATGAGGCGATAGAGAACCGGGCGGCCGGTCTGTGCGTCTCTTCCCTGGTTCATCTGCCTGACGCCATGGCCCGGGTGCCTCTCATCAACGTTGCCGATACGAGACGAGCAATGCCGATCATCGCGGCCGAGGTACAGGGCAATCCGTCACTTCAGGTCGACGTGATCGGAGTCACCGGTACCAATGGCAAGACCACGGTTGCGTACATGATCGAGTCCATTGCCTCGGCTGCCGCACGAACCTGCGGATTGATCGGAACCGTCGTCACTCGTCTCGGCGATCGCGAGATCGTCAACCCTCGCACGACTCCCGAGTCTCCCGATTTCCAACGGTTGCTCAGGACGATGGTCGACGGCCAAGCCGACCTCATCGTTTGTGAAGTATCGAGCCACGCGCTGGCGTTGGGTCGGGTCGACGCGACCCGCTTCCGGATCGGGGCGTTCACCAATCTGTCTCAGGACCACCTCGACTTTCACGCCGGGATGGAGAGCTACTTCGAAGCTAAGGCCCTCCTGCTGGAACGCGCCGAGCAGCGGGTCGTGTGGGTCGACGATCACTACGGGGCGGTCCTCGCCGGCCGGTTCCCCGACGCCCTTCAGGTCGGCTGGGACGCCTTCGTCGGTGCCTCGGCGATCAAATCGACGGCTCGGGGCAGCAGCTTTCGATTGCGAGTCGGGCGAGAGGAGACAGACGTCAGGCTTCGCCTGCCCGGGCGGTTCAACGTGGCCAACGCCATGGTCGCGGCAGGAGTCGGTCACATCGCTGGGTTTTCGCTCGCCGAGATCGCAACCGGCCTCGATCGTTTGCCGGCGGTCCCGGGGCGCTTCGAGGTTGTTTCCGGGAACCATCCGGTCACAGTGGTGGTCGACTACGCACACACACCCGATGGTGTTGACACCGTGATCGAGACATCACGCACGCTCACCCGGGGTCGAGTCATTGCCGTGCTGGGAGCAGGCGGTGACCGCGATCGCGGCAAGAGGCCCCAAATGGGCCGTGCGGCCTCGTCGGCGGACCTCGTCGTCGTGACTTCCGACAACCCCCGCAGCGAAGATCCCTCTTCCATCGTGGATCAGGTCGCATCCGGGGTCGACAATCCGGCCACGATCAAAGTCATCGATCGGCGCGACGCGATCAGAGCGGCCCTGGCGGCCGCGGTTCCCGGCGACATCGTCTTGATCCTCGGGAAAGGCCACGAGACCGGCCAGGAGGTCGGGGGCGTCGTGTATCCGTTCGAAGACCGCCAGGTCGCCATGGAGGAACTCGCCTTTATCCCGCACGACACGAGCTTCCGGGAAGACGTCGAATGATCCGGCTTCTCATCGCCGCCGCCACCGGATTGCTGGTTTCGATCTTCGGGACCCCGATAGCCATCAACTACCTTCGCAATCGATCGATCGGCCAGTTCATCCAAGCGGAGATAACCGGCCACACGCACAAGCAGGGGACCCCGACCATGGGTGGGGTCGTCTTTGTGGCTGCGGCAGTGGTCGGGTACCTCCTTGCTCACGTAAAGATCTGGACTCCCTCGGCCGGATTCGGAATCGAAGTGGTCCCGTTTGGTTCCGGTGGTGTTCTGGCGGTGCTGGCGCTGGTCGGGATGGCGGTCGTCGGCTTTCTCGACGACTACATCAAGTTCGTGCGCAAGCGCAGCGAGGGTCTCAACAAACGCGCCAAGTTCGGTCTGCAGCTTCTGATCGCGATCGCTTTTGCCGCCGTGGCACTGTCCAGCGGAACCAATGTCGGCATCAGTACCGAGCTCTCGTTCGTGCGGCCGCTTGGTTTGGACCTTGGAGTGTTCTTCGTGCTCTGGGCGCTCTTTCTGCTGACCGGTGCGGCCAACGGTGTGAATCTGGCCGACGGCATGGACGGCCTGGCCGCCGGCAGCGCCGCCCTGGTGACCGGCGCCTACACGGTGATTTCCTTCTGGCAGTTCCGCAATCCGACCGTCTACCAATCACTCGATCCGCTCGAGTTGGCGACGGTTGCCGCGGCTCTGTTCGGGGCGCTGCTCGGATTCCTCTGGTGGAATGCGCCACCGGCTCG
>JANMST010000466.1:0-1755 GCA_031389635.1 Acidimicrobiia bacterium
GCGCCGATTCTTCCTATGGCGGACCTACCCATCGGTTCAAGATATCTAAGGCGTGGCAGGGCGTGGATCCCCACGGCCGGGCGCCTGGTTCGGTGTTGCGCTCTATTACGGACGATCGGAACCGAAAGTCCCCGAGCCATGTCTTGACATTTCGCCATTTGTCGACGCCGCCTCAGTACGAAGCAACCGACGACTGGAGCAAGGTGATGGCTAAGACGATGCAGCCCTCGTGGACCTGGAGGGTGCGGTGCACTCGGCTGGCATCCGGCCGACATTGTGGCTGACACTGAAATTGGAGGGGTGCGAAAAGGCAACGGTGGCATTGGCGGCATGGTCCCGATTATTCGTAGTCATCAGGGAAGTTCCCGGGGTTGCCAGTGTCGACGCACATCAGATGCGGCTGCCTTCGGGGGGAACACGCGCCCGGCAACAGGTCGACCGCCACATTGCCCCGCCTGATCGTCGGATTGTTCTGAGTCGCTGTCAAGCGTACGTGCTCATAGGTTGCCGGTTGTTTCTGGCTGACGCTTGGAACCGCGAACGGGTGCTGCGGTTGACCAGCTTGTACCTATCGAGTCCTCTACGGGATCGATGACGACAACCGCGAGGTGATCGTTCTCGGAGTCGGCCATCGGCGGGACAGCTACCGGCCATACCGAGCGCAGCGACCGAGCGCAGTCGTGCCGTTCGGGAGGCTGCGAGGGAGTCAGGCCGAGGCTGCGGCGCGAGTGCCACGACGGCGCTCGTGAATGAGCAATCCGATACCGGCGATCAGTAGCCAGAGGAGCGCCGGCGCCCAACTCAGGAAAGGCGCGAAGGTGAGAACGGCGAACAGAGCAGTGGCGATCAAGCTGACCCAGCCGAGCCAGCGTGGGAACACCTGGTCGCCAAGCGAGGCGATGGCTACACCAGCTGTTACGAGCCCGAGGACGACCCAGCCGATGTAACCGAGGCTGTCCCCAATCGTGTAGATGGTCGCCACCGTCGTTGGCGCCCGGTCCTCAGCCGCGGCCCCGGCGAGGAGAAGGTTGAATGAGTACCCGACGAACGTCGCGGCAACAGTGGCTCCGCCGCCGATGGCGATGAGATCAGCAGCAAGCGAGTTGGGAGCTACGGATCTCACGGCCCGCACGAGCCCGGCGATGAAGACCGCCACGAACGCTAGACCGAGCAATGTCAGACCCGTGCCGATGACGAGACCCGACACCCGCTCGTCGATGTATTGCACAGTGTCTGCGCTCGGCGACCCTTGTAGCTCTTCGGAGAGATTCGGCGTGTCGACGAAGATCCTGGCTTCGATGAGGACGAAGGCAACAATCGCCGAGGCAGGCCACCAGCGCATAGCGCGACTGTAGTTTCGCTGAGAGGCCCTGACACCCGTCGTCTCTTCGATTTTCGGTACGGAATCCGTCGCCCTGTGGCCCGACTGCTGTGCTGGATGGGAGCTAGGCTCGGCCGATCGGACCAAGGAGGAACGGACAATGGCGCACCCCAACGAGGACTTGTTGCGTCGCGGTTACGACGCTTTCGGCAGAGGTGACATGGGGGCGATCGCCGAGCTATTCGCCGATGACACCGTTTGGCACGTTCCCGGAAAGAGTCCGCTCGCCGGGGACTACAGGGGCCGGGACAGCGTCCTGGCGTACTTCGGCAAGAGTGTCGAGCTGACGGGCGGCACTTTGAAGGTGGAGGTGCACGACATCTTGGCCAACAACGAGCACGGCGTTGCCCTAACCCACGACACCGCCCAGCGCG
>JANMST010000516.1:0-4139 GCA_031389635.1 Acidimicrobiia bacterium
CTTGCCCGAGCCGGTCCCCCCCGCCAGACCGACCAGGAGCACAGTCCCGGCGTAGGCCCGGCGTTCGCGTTGATCACCCGCAATCCGGGCAATGTCGGCCATCAGGCCATCGGGCAGATGATGCGCGGCGGCCGCCGCCACCACCCGGTCGTACTGGTCGAGCCAGCGGAGAGCGTCAGACACTTCGCCAGTCAAGGTCGCCGATGACGTCGGCCCCGTTCCGAAGCCGTTCGAGTACACCGTCGGGCAAGAGCACCAGCCTGTCGAGGATACGTTGACGATCCTCGTCGAGGATCCGGCGAATCGCGTCAGGGTCGGGCCTTTCATCACCCGGCCCGCCACGATCGGGGCGAACAACTCCGTCGTAGTAGCGGGATAACTCGGTAGCGGTGTGCCTCGACGCAGTCTGCAGGTCGGCGGAGCATTCGAAGCCGTTGCTTTCCAGGGCGCTTGCCGCGGCCGATGCGGCCCGATCCGCCTCATCGACCACGCGTCCTGCCTGGGTTCCGGTCTCGGGCTGGCCACGAGTCCGCCTCCACCGCTTCTTTGGCTGAGGCCCGTGCGTGCCGATGGCCTCGATTTCTCCCCAAACGGCCTCATAGGCCGCTGTTACTTCCTTAGCCGCACGGGCCGCGCGAGCCGACTGGTCCTCCAGACGCTCGAGGAGACCTCCCAGTCCTGTAGCGAGATCGTCGGCCGCAGCGTCCAAAGCCTCAGCCCGCAGGGACGGGGATCGGCCGGCCCATTCTTTAAGCACGCCGGCCAGGCGCTGCACCGATTGGCGACTGAGCCGCCCGCTCTCGGGATCAACCCGCTGCTCGCTGATCGTCAGCACCGGGACCGACTCCAGTCCGAGGCCGCGCAGACGGGCGGTCAGATCGTTGCGAGCGCCGCTCGCTCTGGTCTGGAGACGGTTGACGACGACCACCAGCGGTTTGCCGGCAACCGACCGGAGTACCTCCCAGGGCGAAGAGTCGCCGTAGCGGGAAGAAGTCGTCACGAAAACCACAGCATCCGCAACCGCCAACGCTTCGATCGCCCGGTGACGGTGCTCGACGACGTCAGAATCGAGATCGGGGGTGTCGATGAGAGCAACTGACCCGGCCAACGGGTGATCACCTGTCACGACCTTGCCGGGCCACATGCGCCCGGCGTGGGCGGCGCCGGTCCAGACCACCGATTCGTTGGTCGTGGGACGAAGAACTCCTGGTTTGCTCACTGTCGAACCGGCCAGAGAGTTGACCAGAGTCGACTTCCCGCCACCGGTCGAACCAACCACCGCCACGACCAGAGGTGGAGGCGGATCGGTCAACCGCGGTATGAGGAATCGTCTGATGACTCCGATGAGCGGCGTAACCGAGGCGTCGATACTTTCGATCCGTTCGAGGGCCGCGGCGAGGTCACCCAATTGGTTGCTAAGTCGAATGTGTCGCCGGCTCACAGAGCCTGACGCTAATAACGTCTGAACCTGACAAGGCAGGCGTCAACCGAGGGAGCGGTGTAGAAACGCCGCCATCTGTCCTCTGGTCACAAGACCGTCCGGGCAATAGATCGAAGCCCCGCATCCCTGGGTGATGCCGGCGGCGGCAATGGCGTTGATGTCGCTCTCGTGGATTCCTCCCACGTCGACGAAGGGGCCGGTCGGGATCGGGGTCAATGCCAGGGCCCGACGCAGGAACGAGGCCATCTGCGCTCTGGTCACGCCCTGGTCAGGGCAAAAGCGATCGGCGTCACATCCGGTGGTGATCCCGGCCACTGCGATTGCGTTGATGTCCGCCTCGAAAATCGAACCCTGGTCATCACTGAACTGGTCTTGGGTGCCGGCAGGCAATCCGAGAGCCAGACGAAGGAATCGCGCCATTTGGCCCCTGGTCACGGTCTGCTCGGGGCAGAAGAGGGTCGAGGCGACGTTGCACCCGTTGGTGATCCCCTGTTCCTTCAACCACGAGATGTCGGCCGCGAACTGGTGAGATGCGCCGAGGCCACCGCGAGGCGGGAGATCCCCTGGGAGCGTCCTGAATTCCGCGGCATCGAATTCACCCTCCTCGGCCTGCTTCATTGGGGGATTTGCCCAATATCGGCGGGCCTTCCGGTGCCCACGAGGGATTTTGTCACACCCCGGCCGTAGGTTTGTGGTCATGGGTATAGACCTCAACAACGGGACCGTCCGAATCGACCAGTTCGAGACCGCCGATCCGGCGGTGGTGGGTCTGTTGACCGGCGTCGAGCATGGCGCTGAACGAGAGCGCTTGGTCTCCAATGCGCTTTCCACCGGCGCCCGCGGCCTGATGTCGATGGGCCTTGGCGTGAGGGTGGAAGATCTCGAAGCTCGTTTGCGGTCCGGCGCCGAGGCAGCGGCGGCGGAGACTCTCGGGCAACTCGAAGCAGCGGTGATGCGGGCTGCCAAGTCTCTTGAGGCGGGGATCGACCTCGGTCGCTCCGGCAGCCACAGCAGCCTTTTTCTCAGTGAATTGCAGTCGCTGCTGGGTCCGGACGGTCGCCTCCTGGCAGGCCTCCGGGCCGCTCTTGATCCGCTCGGCGAGTCGCCTCTGGCCGTTGCCTTCGCCGGCGTGCGGGCCGAACTCGCCCATCTCCGCGACGACATCGTTCGCAATCAGGGCCGTGACAAAGAGGCGGCCCGAGGAACCGCCAAGGGAGGCGCCTTCGAAGATCGCCTCGATGGAACTCTTCGCCAGATCGCCCGTGGCATCGGAGCCGTCGTCGAATACACGGGCAGATCCGTCGGCAACCTCTCCTCGCTGGCTGTCGTGGGCGACTACCTGCTCCTCCTTCCTGATGGCCGCAAGATCGTTATCGAGGTCAAACATCAGCAGAGCATCTCTCTCACCGGGAAGAACGGCATCCTGGCCGAGTTGGATCGGGCGATGACCAACCGGTCCGCCGGGGCCGGCCTGTGCATCTCGGCTCTCGATGCGTATCCGGCCGAAGTGGGAGCCTTCAACGTCTACGGAAGCAGGGTCCTGGTCGTCGACGACGGTGAAGGGACGATGATCACCGCGGCTCTGCGTTGGCTCATGCTGGCTGGAGCGACCACCAGTGATGGCGACGACACCATCGACGTTGGTGCGATCACGGATGGGCTTGAGCGACTACGGGGGACCTGTCAGCGGTTCGCGACCAGCCGGTCAGCTCTGACCGAGGTCAACAAGTCGGTGACCAAGGTCTCCGAGAGCCTGGGCGAGATGCGCGACGACGTCCTCAACATCGTCGACGACCTCATCCGGAACATCCGCCGGGCCGACGCAGCCGACCGAGCCCCCGCCCTCGATCCAGTACGGAGAGTTGGCTGAGTCGAAGCGACTTCTCTACTTGTTGATGGCATCGGCCGATTGACCCTCGGGGCAGTCTTCCAACAATGGGCAGTAGCGGCACCAGGGACCCCCGCGACGTTCGGTGGGACTGGCGTTGATTGCACCCACCGTTGCCCAGCTAGTCCTGACTTCTGTGACCAAATCGGCAATGTGGCGAGCGACGACGGTAAGTTCGCCGACCGAAGGGGTCCGGCGCATCCTCTCCCCGGTCTGTAGAGAAACCGCTTCAACCGAGTCGACCATCTCTCCTCGCTCCAGGGCCCAGATGAGGGCATAGAAGAGGAGCTGTTCGATCGGCTCCCCCAGGCTTCCCGTCTTCCAGTCACGGAGGATCGGACCAGGCCGTTCCTCGCGAAACACCGCGTCGATCTTTCCGATGAGCTTTACCCCGTCCGAAGGCTCAGCCTCAAGTGAGATCTCGGCCGCTTCGAAGCCGTCGGCCGGAAAGTGGCGGAAGCGGTCGTATAGGGCGGTCGCCTGCCTGATCATCTCCGTCAACTCTGAGGGCCGATGGATCCCGATAGCTGCCATCTTCCCGTTGAGGGCAGTTCCGATTTCCTCACGAATGGCCTGGTCCACATCGTCGATCGGCCCGGTGTTGAGATGCCGGGCGAACAGCCGGTGGGCAAGAGCCCCGGTGAAGCTTGCCTTCGACTCGGCCGAATACACCCCCTGCAGGCGGGCCTCGGCCTGTGCCGGGCACTGCCGGAATGAGAGGTAGGTGGTGGCCGACACCTTGATGGGGTCGCCGGCCGGGACCGGGGGAAACGGGATCACCTGTCGATGGTATGAGAAGGCATTGACGGA
>JANMST010000519.1:0-4181 GCA_031389635.1 Acidimicrobiia bacterium
CATGAGAGTTCCACCGAGGTCGTTGCAACCGGCGTCCAGAAGGCGCGCGCCCCCATCGAGGCCGAGCTTCACCCATGAGGCCTGGATGTTGGGTATCAGCCCGTCGAAAGCGATCCGGGCCACCGAGTGGACGAGGACCACCTCATCCCAGGTCGGACCTGGACGCGACTGGCCCCGCAGGAAGATGGGTGCCCCCATGTGAACGAACGGCAGTGGCACGAACTCAGTGAAGCCGCCGGTTCGCCGTTGGATCTGACGTACCACCTCGAAGTGGTTGGCCCAGGCAGCAGGGTGGTCGATGTGGCCGAACATCAGGGTGGCGGTGGCCCGCAGGCCGATCTCGTGGGCGGTGATCATCACTTCGGCCCACTGCGAAGTCCGGATCTTGTCGGGGCAGAGATGCTCCCGGACCGAGTCGTCGAGCACCTCGGCGGCGGTCCCCGGAAGGCTGCCCAGACCGGCGTCGTGGAGGCGCTTGAGGAACTGGCGAACGGGCACCCCGAGCGTCTCGGCGCCCTGCCAGACCTCGAGCGGCGTGAAGCCGTGGATATGCATCGCCGGCAGGCGCTCTTTGATTCCCTCGACGACGCTGGCGTAGAAATCTCCCGTGAATCCCGGGTGGATGCCGCCCTGCAGCGTCACCTCGGTGGCCCCCCGGTCCCACGCCTCCTGCGCCAGGCCGACGATCCCCTCGAGGGGGATCAAGTAGGGGTCCTCTCTTAGATTGAGGCTGCGAGGACCCTTGGAGAACGCGCAGAAACCGCACCGGAAGTAGCACTGGTTTGTGTAGTTGATGTTGCGGTTGATCACATAGGTAACCGTCTCCCCAACCCGGCGCCGGCGCAACTGGTCGGCGGTCCAGGCAATGGCGTCGACCTGATCACTGCGGGCCCGAAAGAGCCGTTCCACCTCGTCGCGGGTCGGAGCGTTCCCGGCCAGTGAGGCCTCGAGGATCGGACGCAGGTCACCTCCCGCATCGAGCTCAGAAGGAGCGCGCCCGGCTATCCAGATCGGATCGGTCCACTGGGCCGAAATCCGCGCCGGTGGCACCGGGACGGGAATGTCCTTGCCCGGGGCCCATTCCACCCGTGGCCGAACGGCACCCGATCCATCCACCTGATGAAGCCAGGCGGTGAACAGAGCCGGTGACAAGGCGCTCCGGAGATCGTCGATGCCGGGTGAGATGGCGGGGACGGTCTCGCTGGGTTGGTGAAAAGGAAAGGCCGTCCTCTCGACGAGGATCGACGGCAGCATGGCCTGACGAAGCTCGGCAACGCCCTCATTGTCCCAGTCGCGCAGAAGCAGATCGCTCGCTCCTGACTCGACCGCGACCACCGCCTGGTCGATGTCATCGACGAACACTGAAATCGAGGTGGCCAGCCCCGGCAGCGAAGCAACTCGGGCAAGGTCAGCGACCCGGCTTCGAGGCGATCGAATGAAGGCGGCGCCCGTTCTCGCCGCCGCGTCGAGCAGATGCTCCTGGCTCGTGGATCCGGCATCGATCGTGAGACGCCATCCGGCAATGTGGCTCTCCAACGCGTCTTCGGCCCCGAGCACCCACGCCGCCGCCGACGAGTGCAACAGCCCGCCCGGTGGAGTCGTGCTCACTGGCAACAACCCACCGCCGGCGGCTGCCGCCGCCACCTCGGCGGTCAAGTCATCGACCTCGATGACGGTCGTGCCCTCGCGCCTCCGAATCGTTGCGGTCAACTCGTTGACGAGTACGGCCGGTCGGACCCGACAGAAAGTGACGATCACAACGCTGACTTCTCCATTGAGGGAAAGGAAGCGTACCCGCGCTCGTCGCTTGCCTCTCGAACGCGTGGCCAGAGCCCGGAATCGATCCAATCGGGGGTGATGAAGTCGGGATACACGGGAAGACGCGGAACCAGTTCGAAGCCGGCAACCGCAGTCCGGGCGTCGAGTTCGTCAAGGTGCGGCCACGGCTGTTCGGGGTTCACCCAGTCGATGGTGAGCGGGCTGACACCGCCCCAGTCGTTGATCCCGGCATCGAGATAGACCTCAAAGCGCTCAGTGAGGTTCGGGGGAACCTGGATGTTCATGGCCGCGCCCATGATCCAGCGGGCCAGGGCTACAACGCGGGCAAACCAAGATGGGACCGGCTCGGCGTGCCGCCGCATCGGAGTGTTGGCCTTGGCCCTGAAGTTCTGAACGATCACTTCCTGTATACAACCGAGTGCCTGCTGCTCAGTCGCCAGCGCGAAGAGCGAGTCGACGATCTCACGATTGTTCTCACCGATGCCGACCAGGATGCCGGTGGTGAACGGAACCTTCAGCCGTCCGGCCGTCCTGATCGTCTCGAGTCGCAACTGGGGATCCTTGTCGGGACAGTTGTGGTGGGGCATGCCGGGTTCCATCAAGCGAGGAGAAATGTTCTCGAGCATGAGGCCCATCGAGGGATTGAACGGCCGCAACGCCTGCATCTCGGCCTCGTTCATGAGCCCGGGGTTGGCGTGGGGGAAAACACCGGTCTCTTCGAGCACCATCCGGCACATCGACTCCACATAGCCCAGGGTCGAGGCTTCGCCATGTGCCTCGAGGAACTCGCGCGCTTGATCCCACCGATCCTCCGGTCGATCGCCGAGGGTGAACAGCGCTTCGGTACAGCTCCGACTGGCCCCGGCTCTCGCAATCGCCAGCACTTCGTCGGGTTCGAGGTACATGCCGCCGCCGCCCGGAGGTTGAGCAAAGGTGCAATAGGTGCAACGGTCACGGCAGAGCGTCGTGAGCGGAACGAAGACCTTGCGGCTGAAGGTGATGGTCCGCCCTTTGCCGTCGTCGCGCAGTCTCCTCGCGTGGGCGAAAAGCGGCGCCGCATCAAGCGCGCCGTCGAGATAGGCGAGAGCGAGATCGGGATCAGGGGCGGAGTGGCCAGTCACGAGATCCCAGTCATGAGATAGGTGTGCTGGAAGCCCCGAGCACACCCCCATCGACGGGCAGTACGACGCCGGTTATCCAGGAGGAGGCATCGGAGCCGAGGAACACTATGGCCCGCGCGATGTCGGCAGGGTCCCCCAGACGGGCCAAAGGGTGGCCGGCGGCCGCCTGCTCTTCGATTCCTTGCCAGAGCGATCCAGAGAGTCGCGTCTTAACGACTCCTGGTGCCACAGCATTGACCCTGATCGTCGGGGCGAGCTCGGAGGCAAGCTGATAGGTCATGTGGATGAGTGCTGCCTTCGATATGTTGTAGGCCCCGATAACCGGGGCGGGGCGAAGGCCGCCTACCGAGGCAACATTGACGATCGAGCCTCCGTGATCTGCCATCCATTGCAGCACGACCTGCCGGCACCAGAGCAAGGGGCCTCGCTGGTTGACGGCCCAGGTCTTGTCGACCGCACCGAGGTCGACCGACACAAGCGGTCCGGCGGCCGGGTTGGTGGCGGCGTTGTTGACAAGGATGTCGCAGGCGCCGAAGCGCTCGATAGTTCCTCTTACAGCCATCTCAGCGTCTTCTTCGGAGTCGGCCCGGGCGACCATGATGTGGAGCCGATCAGGGGGAGCACCGGCCGCGATCAGGTCGGCCCGGGATTGTTCGAGATTATCGACCTTGCGGCTGGTCAGAACCACTCCCTCGGCGCCCGACATAACCAGCTCGAGGGCCGTCGCCTGTCCGATGCCGCGACTAGCGCCCGTCACCAAGGCAACCTTCCCATCAACCCGAACATCCATGCGGGCAGGGTAGCGACGCGGTGTTATTCGCTATCCACCGGCCCGACTCTCAGTGCCCGCCCCGTTTGACTCCGCCGTATTTCATCCGGGTATCGGCGACGGCTGCCGGCTTGGCGTCGGGGTTGAGCATGGCCGCGTCCACCACCTCACCCACGAAGAAGGTGTGGGTGCCGAAATCGATCGCGTTCCTGACTTCGCAATCCATCCATGCGAGCGCCTCGACGAAAACCGGCGCCCCGGTCGTGGCGGTGGTGATCGGTCTCAGATTGAGGGTGTCGCCTTCCTTCACGGCCGGTTTTGAGAACTTGACGAAGACGCGGGTGTCGTCGGCGGGCCACAGGTTGACGCTGAACATGCCCCCGGCCCCGATCAGGCGGTGGGTCACGGATTTGTTGTCGATCCCGACTCCGATGAGAACCGGCTCCATCGACACCTGGGTCACCCAGGAAGCTGTCATGGCATTCCATTCGTCATCGGCCCGGGAACCGATC
>JANMST010000534.1:0-2009 GCA_031389635.1 Acidimicrobiia bacterium
CAGCCATGGTCCCTGGCACCACCAACGCCCTTACAGCAATGTTTGCTACTCCTCCTGCCTCGACCCTCCCCGATTCGCTGGGCACCATCACTGTTCCAACGCTGATCGTTTGGGGTGCCGACGACCTGATCACCCCCTTGAGTCAGGCCGAGGATCTGCAGAGGGCGCTGGCCGATTCGAGCCTGGAGATCGTGGCTGGGGCCGGTCATCGGCCTCATCTCGAAGATCCCGAAGCCACCGCCGCGCTGATCTCAGCTTTCCTCAGCTCCTAGGTTCAAAACGGGAGCCGGAGAAGGTCACTCCAACCTTCGTCCGGCTCCGATTTCCCATCCCCAGTTGTGACCTGGATGGGTCGGGAACCGCACTCGACGATCCCCGACCCGGGTCTGCCCGCCCCCTGTCACACCGGCTATCGAGCCTGCGTCGATCGACTAGAGGGGTCGCCTGTCGTTCAGATACAGGGTTCTCGACGGGTGAAAAGTCCGTATCGGGCCTTTCGGCGAGCGCTCTACTTGCCATGACCACCCTCCTCGAACAACAGCGGCACGGTCCGTTAATAGAGTCACGACCGGTGACCGCCCCTTTGCCCATCTCGGAGCTCCTTGTCGCAGCCGCCGCTGGGGACGGCGAGGCCTGGAGCACGATCGTCGAGCGCTATCAACGCCTTTTATGGTCGGTTGTGCGGGGCTATCGCCTGGACGAATCAGCGGCGGCCGATGTCGTTCAAACCGTGTGGCTGCGTCTGGTCGAGAATCTGGGCCGGATCCGTGAACCCGAGCGGCTTCCCTCCTGGCTCGCCACTACCGCCCGAAATGAGGCCCTGAAGGTCTCTCGGGCCCAACAACGGCAGACTCCAACCGACTTCGAGTTCGACCTGGCCGATCCGTCTCTCGGTGAACTGGACGACCGGCTCCTTGACGACGAGCTCGAGGTGGAGGTAATGGCTGCCTTCCGCCAACTCAAGCCGGAGCACCAGCACCTGCTCAGGTTGCTGACCACCGATCCGCCCCTCGACTACTCGACGGTGGCCGAACTGTGGGGAAGACCACAAGGCAGCATCGGGCCCACCAAGGGCCGATGCATCGAAGAGATATTGCGGATCATGGGGCGGCACCACGACCTCGGTACCGCGACAGGAGATCAATCATGAACGACCGACCAACTCAATCTCCCGGCGCCACTCCTGGCGAGATCGAGATCCTCGAAATCCTGGGGCGAGCCCTCGAGCATTCCGACCCTGTCCCCATCTCCGTGACCGACGCCGGAAAGTCGGCCTTCACCTGGTTGACGATCGACGCCGAGCTGGCGGAACTGGTCTTCGACTCCGCCCGGGATGAACTGGTCGGCGTCCGCTCGGAGACCCTGGCCGAGCGACAGTTGACTTTTCAATCGCCCACAGTTGAGATCGAGATCATGCTGGTCGGGAACTCGAGGCATCTGGTCGGGCAACTAGTGCCGGCGCAAGGAGCCGAGGTAACACTGATCACAGAGGTCGCGTCGACCGACGCGACGACCGATGACCTGGGCCGATTCGACTTCACGGGTGTTGAGCCCGGGAGGATCCGCCTCCAAATCCGCACCGCCAGCGGACCGTCGATAACAACGGAGTGGTTCGAGGTTTGAAGAAGACGCCAGACGCCAGACACCAGACGCCAAATGCATGTGAACGGGGTCTAGCGAGTGACCTGCCAGCCTCTTGCCCGGAGCTCGTCGGCTAAGTAGTCGTCGGGGATCGCACTCAAGTCGGGTCCAGTCGAGTGACCGTTGGTTCCGATCAGTTCGGCCGCCCGATCTCTCAGGGTTCGCGCCCATGCCCGTCCACTGGCGGAGGCTTCGAGGGTCAACGTGGCATCGGGGCCGATCGTGTAGAGGCTCGCCTCCGGCCGTGGGTTGGCGTTGCTGCCGCGCTCTCCGTAGAGAAGGAGCACTCCGCCTGCGGGTAGATCCTGGATACCTCCATCTGCAACGAACTCTCCGACGAACGCCCAGCCCGAGCTTTTCGTCTCATC
>JANMST010000016.1:0-1576 GCA_031389635.1 Acidimicrobiia bacterium
CCACAAAGTTGTAGATGGCACAGCCAATGGCGGTGAAGATGAAGCCGAGGACGCCGTAGATGACGGGTAATGCGAGGGCGAACCCGGCGCCGAGACCGGACTTATTAGGAGAGATCATCGACGCGATCAGGAAGATAGGCACGAATACCAGTCCCATGAGCGCGTAGAGCGCCCCTACCACTTTGGCCGTTTGGCCCACGCCAAATCTGCGAATCTGTGCCATTTGCCCTCCTGTGAGGTGGTTTCCAGCCGCGTGAACGTGTCGGAAATCACTGTCGGCGCCGGATCGACCTAGGATCTTAGCTGTCCCTTACCCCCCGAGCGACCTATGCCGGCCTTGCTCCGCACGCCTGCCCTTCTGCTGGTCCTGCTGACTCTATCCTGCAGCAGCGCTAGGGCGCCTGACACGGCCCCCGCTCCCGACTCCGGCGATCAGCCCCGAGCCCGGATCGACAATCGCGCCTCCCTCGACATGGACATCTACGCCCTGCGTAACGATGGCGAGCGCATCCGGCTCGGATTTGTCCCCGGTGGCGAGACCGTGGTGTTCGCTCTCCCACCCACGGTGACCGTGGGGGGCAGCTCGATCCGCTTCGAGGCCCGACCGGTCCGTCGAGGGGGAGAGCCGGTCGTGAGTGAGGTGTTCGGAGTCCACACCGGTCAAGAGATCGCCTGGTCGATATCGCCCCAGTAACAGCGGAGGGTCACGTGGCAACCCGCCTCGACAAGACCATCAAGCGTGAGCTGGAGCTCGATGGGAAGCTCTATAGCGTGAGCCTGAGTCCCGAGGGTGTCAAGGTCGTGCCCAAGGGCGGCCGCAGGGGGCACGAGATCTCAATCGGCCGTGACTGGTAAACTAAAATTGTTTCAGTCACGCTGGAGGCAATGGGCAGAGGACGCCTGCAAAGCAATGTGAGGCTCCCGGGTCCCACTGCACGATCGGCTCGAACGTGCCTTAGTGGCCTGGCTAGGGGGCCACATGGGACGACGATTCGACCGGTGCCTCGCGATCATCTTTTGGGTGCTCACCCCACCGGCTCAGTGGATCATGGAGTGGCTCGTGCGTCGTAAACTGAGGCGCTGACCGGGAGGGTCTGGCTCGCCAGCGAATCAAGTCCGAGCGCCTACCACCGCTTTCACTGCCCGTAACGAATCGCTCCAATGTCCGCCATCGGTCTCGCAGTGTGCGGCATTTTTCAATCGGTGCTTGACTCCTCATCCCGCTGTTCTGGTTGCCGGATCCGAGCCAGCATGGTGCGGGAATGCCCGGCAATCAGAGCTATCCCCAGCTCGTGTAAACCGTTGGGCAGAGTCAGCTCGATTCGATCGCGGTCCCCAAGAAAAACACCCTCGAGGCGCACCGTCGTGTCGCGGGTAGAGGTGAAGGCGCGCCAATCAGTCGCGTTGCCGTCTACAGTAATGGCGACAACATAGCGAAGGCTGTCGGCGGTCGAGCCAGGGAGCACCAGACGCACTTCCACCACCGTGGGCCCGGACACGTGTGCTCTGACCGCACTATCAGGCGTTACCACCCACCATCGCTGGGCCTCGCCGTTGCGTTCCACGCGCACCATTT
>JANMST010000087.1:0-2821 GCA_031389635.1 Acidimicrobiia bacterium
CGACCAGTCCGGCATGACCTGCGACATCAGTCCGGAATGTCCTGAACCTGGACAGGCCGGTCACCTGCCCGCAGCAGGATCTGACAGGAGAACTCATGAGATGGCGCAAGCCGCTCGTCTGCGTGTTCGTCACCCCGGCAATGCTGGTGCCGATGGCCCCAGCAACCGCCGTCAACGAATACCTCTGTGATGGTGTGCCGAGTTCGGGTTTCGCAGACGTCGCGTCGAACCCGTTCGAGCCCTTCATCGATTGTCTGGTTTGGTGGGACAATCACCGCCGGAACTGGACCGACGACATTCAGTCCGACCGCACCGGTTGACCGGTGGCAGATGGCCGTGTTCCTGATGAGACTGTGGACGGTCGGCTCATCGGCACCCTCAGGTCCAAGTCAGGGTTTCACTGACATATCGAACCTCACCGCGGAGGCACAGACTGCGATCAATCAGGTGGCTCAACTCTCGGTTACGTCTGGAGTTGCCCCGGGCCTGTATTCACCGACGACCCAGGTCACCCGCTGGCAAATGGCGATTTTCCTCTCCAGATTCGTTTACGCCGCCCAGTTCACACTGCCCGCACCGGAGCCGACCGGGTTCACCGACCTCGCCGGGTTGTCGGTCGAGGCGCAGGATGCGATCTCGGTCGTGAAGAGCCTGGGTATCACAAGTGGAACTTCTGCCACGACGTTCTCACCCAACGACGTCGTTACCCGTGAACAGATGGCTGCCTTCCTGGTGAGAACCCTGCAAGTGACCTTCGCAATCTCGGCTTCGGCATTCGCCGGTTCGTGCACGACGACCGGTGACGTCGAGACCTGCACGGGCTCGGGGTCGTGGTGGGCTGGGGTGCCTCTGGTCCTGGCTCACGGCTGGTGGACTGAGTTACCGGGGGATACAACCTCAGTCGACTCGCCAGGGACGAGGGTTGACCTCCTGATCGACGACGTTCTCCAAACATCGACCACCGTCCGGGTCCAGCTGTCAGGTGTGGTCCTTCGAACCTGGTTCGTGAGTTTGCCCGGCGGCTTGACCGGCTCGCACACGTTCGAAGCCCAGTACTACAACGAGGGGGTCCTCTGGTACGTTGATCTCGTCACCTTGACGTTCGACTAGTCCAATTCAAAGCACAGTGGGTCCTGGCCGCGCCGGGTCAGGACCCTCCTAGCTCATCAAAGAGTCAGCTCATCAATGCTTGCGAGCGCCAGAGACCTCGGCCAGAACTGCGTCCGACAGAATGGGCCACGACTCGAGCGCCCAGGGGCCAAACTCGCGACCGGTCTGGACACACAGGCCGATCCCCGCCACCGGGTCAACCCACAGGAACGCACCGCTTCCTCCGAAGTGGCCGTAGGTTTCGGGGGAGTTGGTCTGGCCGGTCCAATGGGGAGACTTGGCCCCCTTGATTTCGAACCCGAGACCCCACCCCAGCGGATCGAACCTTCCGACACCGGGGAGCGTTCCGGGCAGGCTTGGGAAGGTGACGGTCGTGGCTTCCTTGAGGAGGGCCGGACTGAGCAGAGTCGGTGCCAGTAGCTCGGTGGCCAAACGCGCCATTCCGATCACCCCTCCGACCAGACCCTCAGAGGGTCGGCCCCTGAGTTCGGCTTCAATCGCCAGGGGCTCGAGAAGGGTGGCCTTGAGGTAGCCTGCGAACACCTGGCCCGTCTTCTCTGTGACGAACTCACCCAGGAGATCGAACCCCGTGTTCGAGTAGATCCGTCGGCGCCCCGGCGGCGTGATTGGAGTCTTACCTTCGAACGGAAGCCCGGAGGCATGTGCCAGAAGGTGGCGAACGCTGGATCCCGGAGGTCCCGCCGGATCGTCGAGTTTCCAGCGACCGTTCTCGATCCCAATCAGCACCGAATAGGCAGTGAACATCTTCGTGACCGAAGCCCAGCGAACAACGGTGTAGAAAGAACCGTGGCGTGAGCGCAGGCCCTCGGGCCCGACCACTGCCATGGCCGGTGATGGCACCGGCCACCTGCCGATGAGTTCGATGGCTTTCACGGGCGAGCCACCGCAAACCTGAGTTGGTATCGACCTGGCAAGATGATGGTTCAGAGTAGGGAGTTCCAAATAGCACAAATCGAAAGGACCGAATTGCCCGGCCACGGAGTTCGCTACGACTTCATCACGGCCGAAAACCAGCGAATTGGTGTGATCCACAGTCGCACCGGCCGCAGGGACCTGTTCGTTTGCCCACCGGAGGATCCCGACCTCGTAGCAGTCACGATCCATCTCAACGAAGAGGAAGCCCACAACCTGGTCGACATGCTCGGAGGCTCCCAGGTGGTGGCGGACATGAACCACCTCCAGCAACAGGTCGAGGGCCTTGCCATCGACTGGCTGCCTGTACTCGACGAAGCTCACGCCGCCAATCGCACCATTGGTGACCTGCGCCTGCGAACTCGCACCGGAGTCTCCATTGTGGCCGCCCTCCGCGACGGCACCGCCTTCCCTGCCCCCGAACCATCGTTCGGTATCGAACCTGGCGACACCCTGGTGGTGGTGGGCACACCGGAAGGCATCGAAGCAGCCAGCGAGATCATCACCAACGGTTGATGGAAGACCCCGGGAGGCTCTTCCTCGAGCTCGGGGGTGTCATCCTCCTGCTCGCGCTCGTCGCCCGGCTGGCGGTTCGGTTTTCTCTGTCCCCGATACCTCTCTACCTGATCGCCGGCCTGACGCTGGGAGAGGGCGGTGTCATCGAGTTGGTGACCTCCGAGGACTTCGTGTCGATCGGTGCGGATATCGGGGTCATCCTGCTGCTGCTGATGATGGGTCTCGAGTACACGGCCAGCGAGCTCATAGTCAGCTTGAAGAC
>JANMST010000204.1:0-4735 GCA_031389635.1 Acidimicrobiia bacterium
CACCGGAGAGGTCGCCACATCGATCATGTCCTCCGCATCCGACCTGCGAGCCGACCTGCTGGTAATCGGCGACCACGGGATGGGTGATGCGAACCGATTCACCCTTGGTGGGATCCCCGATCGGGTGGCCCACTTCTCCCCAATCGACATCCTCGTGGTCCGGACGACTAAGCCCGAGACCCGACCACACCCCTACGCCAAGGTATTGATTGCAACGGATGGATCCTTGACAGCCCACCAAGCGGCCGGGCGCGGGTACAACCTGGCCAGAGCTCTGGAGGCCGGGGTCACCCTGGTGTATGTCGGTGATGAGATGATCGGAGATATCGTCCTACGTGATACTGCCAGCCGGCTTGGTGGGGAACCTATCGACCAACTGGTGACTAAAGGCAACCCGGGGGTGCAAATCCCCCGTCTGGCCGGATCCGGGGGCCACGATCTGATCGTGGTCGGGAACAAGGGCATGACCGGTTCCCGCCGCTACATCCGGAGGGTGGTTCCCAATCGCATTGCCCACGAGGCTCCGGTCGATGTCCTGATTTCCAAGACCGTGGGCCGGTCGCTCTTCGATCTCCGGCCGGGCGAAGGCGCCGTCGTCGAGATCGATGGGGAAAAGGTGGCGGCCTATATCGCAGACGATGGGACCTCGTACACGGTCTCAGCTCGCTGTCAGCACCTGGGATGCATTGTGGGTTGGAACAGTCGTGCCCGAACCTGGGACTGCCCATGTCATGGCTCTCGTTACGACTTCAAGGGTGGGGTCATCACCGGCCCCACGACCAAACCATTGCCCCCGGTCGAGGTGACCCCATCGACTCTGTGAGGGTTCTCGTATCGTTTCGGGGCAAACCTGAGAGTCACTGTTCGAGGATCAAGAGGCGGCCGTCAGCGTCGATTCCCCGGTGAGCAATTATCTTTCCGCCATGCATCTCAATGGCCTGATCAACGAGTTGCCCAAGGCAGAGCTTCACCTACACATCGAGGGCACCCTCGAGCCCGAAATGATGTTCGAGATGGCGACTCGCAACGGTGTCGAGCTGGCCTATCCGAACATCGAGGCGGTGAGGGCGGCCTACCAGTTCAGCGACCTCCAGTCGTTCCTCGACATCTACTACCAGGGAGCCGCTGTCCTCAGAAGCGAAGACGACTTCGCCGACCTCATGGCGGGTTATCTCGAACGGGCGATCGCCGACGGCGTCACCAGGGCCGAGGTCTTCTTCGATCCCCAGGCCCACACCGAACGAGGGGTGCCCTTCGGGACGGTGATCGACGGTTTCGCACGCGCCCGGCGTGACTTCGCCGACCGCATCGACACCGACCTCATCCTCTGCTTCCTTCGTCACCTTCCCGAGGAGAGCGCCCTCGCAACCTTGTCGACCGCTGAGCCCTATCTCGATCAGATCATCGCCGTCGGGCTCGACTCATCCGAGGTCGGTCACCCTCCCGAGAACTTCGCCCGGGTCTTCGCCCGGGCCCGGGCGATGGGCCTGCGGGCGGTCGCCCACGCCGGCGAAGAAGGTCCTCCCGAGTATGTCTGGGGGGCACTGGATGCGCTCGGAGCCGAACGGATCGATCATGGTGTGAGGGCCCTCGAAGATCCGCACCTGGTGCGGCGCCTGGTCGAAGAGCAGATTCCGCTGACGGTCTGCCCTCAATCGAACCTCAAGCTCAAGGTGGTGAGCGACCTCGGTGAGCATCCTCTCAAACGGATGCTCGACCTCGGGCTCAATGTGTCTATCAACTCCGACGACCCCGCCTACTTCGGCGCTTACATCGGCGACAACTACCGCCATGTTGCCAATGCCCTCGGGCTGGGGGTGGAGGAGATCACACGTCTTGCCAGGAACTCGATCGAGTCGAGCTTCGCACCTAAGGCCACCGGCTAACGACCAGCGACTAGCGACTAGCGACTAGCGACTGAGTTTCACCAAGTCCTTCTCATTAGGGGTCGCTGTCGCATCCTTCTGATCTCGACGAAGCCGGCCCGCTCGAACATGGAGACGGTCCCGACGAAAAGGGAGTCGGCCCCCTGGGTGGTGTTGATGAGCGGGTAGGCATCGATCGACCCCGCCCCGTGAGCGAATGCAAAGTCGACAGCAGCTTCGAGCAGCATCGTTGCGATCCCCCGCCGACGCTCGGCCTTTTGCAGGAAGAAGCAGTTGATCACCCAGTTGCCGGCTGTCTCGTCCACCGGCCGGTAGTTCTGTGACCTCTCCGACATCATCCTGGCGTAACGCTGGCGCGGCCCCACCGCGCACCAACCCACTGGCGCGTTCGACCGATAGGCCAGCAGTCCGGGTTCTTGCTCGTCTTTGGTCAGCTTTTCAAGAAGGGCCCTCCGGTCCTTCGGTTCGGCTTCGCCGTACTCCTTGCCGAGGATCCACCAGGTGCACCAACAATTGGAGTGAGCCCCGATTGGCCCGAACAGTGTCACGAGGTCGTCCCACCGATCGGCCGCCAGCGGATGAATCTCGACGTTCATTCGAATCGAACAACCAACCGGGTTATGAGGTCTCCGAGGCGCTCGATCGTCATCGTGCCGGCGCGGTGATCGGGCGCGATTGCCCAGGCATAACTCACTTCTATGAAGTCGGGGCCGTCGTCCAGAACTTCGAGCAGCACCAATTGATCATCGGGAGGCCGGGCGCGGTAGGCACCGGCAATGTCATGCCGCCCGCGAAACGGGCCGACGGGCACTCCTTCGAACGACATGACCGCGTCCTCGCTGAAATGAGCCACCACCTCATCGAAGCCACCAGATGCCACGGTCGCATTGAAGAGGTCGACGTGGGCGTTGAGAAGGTCTGTGACTTCCATCAATCTGTTTCTAGCGTGCAGAACGGGACCCGGAGGTCCCGTTCTGCGAGCAACTTGAGGAGCCGAAGGAACTACTCCTCGGCGTCGGCTCCCTCGGTGGCGTCGATAACGATCTCCTCGGAGAGGTCGATTCCGTCCTCCTCGACCGGCCGGGTAGAACCGACCGAACGGAGCCACTGGGCCGGGTCGTCCGGCATCCACTGCTCCTCGCGAGCAGGCATCTCCCAGCCGAGAGAGGCCACGGTGGTTGCACCGGGCAGCGACGGCTGCAGCACCTGATAGTCGGTCGCACCGGTCCCGGCCGGGATCAACTTGCCGATGATCACGTTCTCCTTCAAGCCCCTCATGTAGTCGGACTTGCCGAAGATCGCGGCGTCGGTCAACACCCGGGTCGTCTCCTGGAACGATGCCGCGGACAGCCACGAGTCGGTCGCAAGCGAAGCCTTGGTAATACCCATCAGCTCCGTCCGGCCCTCGGCCGGCTGCTTCCCGTCTTCCAGCAGGAGACGGTTGGCCTCGCGGAAGTCACGCTCGTCGATCAACTCTGCCGGCATGAAGGTGGCGTCACCGGGCGTGACCACCCGAATCCGGCGGAGCATCTGACGGACTATCAACTCGATGTGCTTGTCGTGAATCTCGACGCCCTGGCTGCGGTAGACCTCCTGGACCTGGTCGACCAGGTATTGCTGGCAGGCCCGCACGCCGCGAATCTCCAGAACCTCCTTGGGATCCAGAGGTCCTTCGGTTAGCTGGGTGCCGGGTTCGACGGTGTCACCGTCGGCCACCCGGAGCCGTGCTCTCCGGCTCACCGGATACTCGGCTTCGCCTTCCTTGGCTTCGATCACGATCCGGCGTCCCTCTTCATCGTCGACGATCTGGGCAGGGCCCCCGACCTCGGCCATGATCGCCTTTCCCTTCGGGGTGCGAGCCTCGAACAGCTCAACCACTCGAGGAAGACCGTGGGTGATGTCCTCACCAGCAACACCGCCGGTATGGAAGGTACGCATGGTCAGCTGAGTACCGGGCTCACCGATCGATTGGGCGGCCATGATTCCCACGGCTTCACCCACCTCGACGACCTTGCCGGTGGCGAGGGAGAGTCCGTAGCAGCTCTGGCAGATGCCGAGAGGAGCGTCACAGGTGAGGGGCGACCGCACCCTCAGCTCCGGGATGCCCTCCGTGGCCTCGACCAGCTGGAATTCCTTGGTCCCGATGAGGGTGCCGGCCTTGAGCTTGACGTCGTCGTTCTCGACCAGCTTCTTGTCGAGCTTGATGTCAGCGGCGAGAACCCGTCCGAACACCCGCGAGCGGAGGTTGCGAATCCTCCGACCCCGTTCGTCCGTGGTGGATACCCGGATGCCACGGTCGGTCTCGCAATCGACCTGCTTGATGATCACTTCCTGGGAGACGTCGACCAGACGCCGGGTGAGATACCCGGAGTCGGCGGTGCGCAGGGCCGTATCGGCCAGACCCTTGCGGACACCGTGGGTGGAGATGAAATACTCGAGCACCGACAGGCCCTCGCGGAAGTTGGACACGATCGGCCGCGGGATGATGTCGCCCTTGGGGTTGGCCACCAGGCCTCGCATGCCGGCGATCTGGCGCACTTGCAGCATGTTCCCGCGAGCACCGGAGCCGACCATCATGTCGAGAGGGTTGAACTTCTCCTTCTTGAGGTTGAGTTCCATGGCGTCCTTGACCTTGTCGGTCGCCTCTGTCCAGATCTCGATGAGCTCCTGGCGGCGCTCCTCCTCGGTGACAACGCCCTTCTGATACAGCGACTGGACCTTGTCGGCCCGAGCTTCGTAGTCGGCCAGGATCTCAGCCTTGTTCTCGGGAGTCTTAACGTCCTCCAAGCCGATGGTGAGACCGGCCCTGGTGGCGAATCGGAACCCGAGGTCCTTGATTGCGTCGAGGG
>JANMST010000205.1:0-20007 GCA_031389635.1 Acidimicrobiia bacterium
GAGACCTCAGGGTCCAAGTCGCAATGGCCGCCTCCCTCATCCCCTGAGTAATTGAGACATAGTTCAGCGCAACCAACTCGAGTGAGTTCACCTCCGCTTGGGGCTCGAAGCGGCGCTCGAACCAGGTAATCCGGACCTTTACGTTGAATCGCTGTGCACGAAGCTACCTCCCGGGCCGGTTGGCTGGTGCCTAGCGCCGATTGCCGGTTACTGAGCGGCTGGGTTCGCGCCTATGAACCCCCAGCACGCAAGAGCGGGTTTCCGCTCTCGTCACTCTCGAACCACACAGTCGCCTCGGGTGTCCCGTCTCCCGGAACCGCCGCGGGCTGGGACGGAGAGCCATGAACTACTCCGTAGCTCCGCGACGTCAGGATTCGTTCGAGTTCCTCGGCGACACGATCGGCCATCCCCAACTGATGGAGAACCTGTCCGGCGATGCTGTCAGGATCGCGGGACAGGGCGAATAGGAGATGTTCCGTACCGACGTAGCCGTGACCAAGCCGCTCTGCTTCGTCCCACGCATCCAAGAGGGTCCGCCGGACACGCATTGTCAACGCATTCACGGTGAAATTCGACATGAAGTCATTATGACCCTTGGTGCAACCTGCATGGCAGTGAGCAAGAACCCGAGCCAAGGCGCCCACCGATCGCCCGCTATGAGCGGTAACGCTCCCACCGCCAAGTGCTCGGTAGCAGCCCTTGTTGCTCGCACAAGGGAAGGGCCAACTGACGCCCTCGCCGTTGCGTGCATCCATCAGCGGCCAAGCACCTTTTCGACATCGCATTCTCGGTTCGGCCCAGCACAGCCCTCGTCGGTGTGCACCCGACGACGATCCTGGCCCTCGATCCGACACCCCGGATCAGGCGGCGGGGACTACCTCGATCTCGCCTCGCATCCCGTACTCGTAGTGGCCGGGCAGATGGCAGGCGAACTCGTATACCCCCGCCTCCTCGAAGGTGAAGGTGGTGATGGCGGTGCCGTTGGGACCCATCGACACTTCACCTGGGATCGACGGATGCTCGGCTTCGGTACCGTTGGCGTGGCGGATATGCACTTCGGCGCCACCGGTGATGAACTCGTGATGGATCGGATCGCCGTTGACCACCAGGAACCGGACCCGGGTGCCCTCGACAACGGTGAGCTGGTCGGGCACGAAATGCGAGTATTCGATCTCGATCTCGACGGTGATGTCGCCCGGGCCGAGCGTCGTCGCCTCCGGGTCCTCCATCCCGGAAGCGACCGCGTATCCAACACCCGAGACGACAACGGTCATTGCCACAGCGGCGACGGCGACCTGCCAGAAGCGGTGGCGAGTCGGGGCAGGTGCAGTCATGCCGGTCGGCCCGTCGAGATGTCGAAGCGACCCCGTCTCGCCCACACCAGACCCACTCCGAGGGTGACGAGCCCGGCTCCGATCCCGGCCAGCGCCAGCCAGGCCGGGCGTCCGTCGTCGCCCAGGGGGATCGACTCGGGGGCGGGGACTCCGGTGTCGGCGAAGTCAGCCGCCACCCCTTGAGTGGCGGAGATGGCCAGGTCGTAGTCCAGCTCGGCGGCAGGGGAATCCAGGCTCAGATACGACAACCACATGTCCTCTGGCAGCCACTCCATCGCCACATCGGACCGAAGGTCGTTGAGCAGGAACTCGCTGGCCGCTTCGCTCCGCAACAGCGTCATTCCGGTCCCACCGGCCAACAGCTCGGGTTTGTCCTCGGTGAGGATGAACACATCGGCCTCGATACGGGTATCTCCGTCGGCTCCCAGTCCGAGGATCCGGATGGGGACCCAGGGGTCGTCGGTGGGGATAGTGGCCATGATCGGAGTGCTGTCGCCGGCCTCTTGGGCGAAATCGGCGGCACGCTCGGCGTTGAAACGGGCCGCCATGAAGATCGGGCTGCGCTCGGCGTAGAAGTCAAGGATCTCGGGGGCGTCGGGGCTGAGCAGGAAGCCGTGATCGGCGGCCCAGGCCCCTACCTCGTCGCCGCCGCCCCGGAGGACGGTGATGTCGAGGGCGTCGATCTCGACCTCCAGCAGCACTTCGGCTGACCCGGTGGTGGCCGCGGCGAAGACAGCGGAATCCTCGGCGACCGGCGCCACCTCCTGAGCGAGACGCTGCAACGTCCAGTCGCCGCCTCGTTCGACTTTGGTCGGAACGTCGGGCAGAGGAATGATCGACCCCACCTCCGCGCCGCTGCCGGTGAACTCGAAGGCGGTGACGTAACGCTCGACCCCATCGCTGTAGGCGGCGAGGGTGGTGGTACGAACCAGCTGGATGGTGCCATTCTCCCCTACCAGACCGCCACAGGCCAGCGCCGGTGCCGCCCCCACGGCGACGAGAGTGGTCACGGCCGCCATCAGACAGACGATGCGGCGAATTCTCCGAGGCAATCTTCCCGATCGGCGTACTCCCACAGCGTCCTCCTGGACATCGTGTGGTCGTTGGACGCCGCCGTCGCCTGATTCGGTTCCCCTACCCCGAGCCACACCGCAACGCAGCTCGCGGGTGGATTAGCCCTCCGCTGATCTGTCTCGTCTTTCTTCATCGCGTGAGATACCGAGCGTGACGAGGAGATCCTCGTGAAGCTGGAACCACACCGTGTGGTACGACTCGAGGCTGTCGGCGACATAAGCGTTGTCGCCGGTTAGCGCCCGCTCGAGTGCGCTCGAAAGGCGAAGGCGGTAGACCCCGAAGCGGGTGAGACGGTTTGCCAATTCCACACAGATTCGTTGCGCGGCTTCGTCGATGCGCATTAGCCGCGAGAGCACTCCGGCGTCGTAGTCGGTGTCCGCGTGGTCATTGAGAACGGGATATTCGCCCAGTCGGCGCATTTGCCAATCACTGCAGACCTGCAAAAGCTTCGGGTTGAGTTCGATGAAGGACTCGTAAGGCTTGCGCACGTGATCACGCGCGCCTGTCAGGTCGAGTTCGATCCGAACCGACTCTTGTTCGGTGGTTCGACCTTGGTCGGTCAAACCCCAACCACCAAAAGGACCGGGATCGAGGGCGACGAGACCTTGGACGGACAGGTTGCGCAAACGAGCAGCGGTGTCGTTTCGGCCCGCGTCGGAGGCCGTTACGACTCTTTCCTCGCTAGCGACTCCGATGCATCGCAAGGTGTGGAGCACCCGGAAGTCGGGTTCGGACTCATGTGGCGGGCTCACCGACCTTCCGTCGCCTTCTGTCGAGGGCTGGCATTTACCGAGTATGGGCCCTCGCAGCCGCTCCTAGCCTCGCTCCCTTTCGGCCAGGGCCGCCAGCACGCCGTTGACGAAAGCACCGCTGCGTTCCGTGCTGAAGGTCTTCGCCAATCGCACCGCCTCGGCGACTACTACGGCCGCCGGCGTGTCGGTCTCATATCGCAGCTCGTATAGGCCGAGTCGCAGGATCGCACGATCGACGACCGGCATGCGTTGGATTCGCCAATGCTCCGAGGCGTTGTCGATCTCGTCGTCGAGTTCCCTGACATGTTTGAGCACTCCAGCCACCAACCGTGCCGCCTTGGGCGGAAGGTCCTCGTTGCGATTGGATAGATCCAGCTGATCCGCTTCGTAGAGAGCCTGAACCGCCAGGTCGCGGGGCTCTACTGTCACGCTCGGGTGATGTACGAGCCGGTGCGCGTGTCAACTTTGATTCGATCCCCAATGGTGACGAAAAGCGGCACCTGCACGACCAGCCCGGTCTGGGTTGTCGCCGGCTTGGTCGCCCCCGAGACGCGGTCGCCTTTGACCCCGGGCTCGGTGTAGGTGATCTCCATCTCAACCGAGGCCGGCATATCGACCGCAATCGGGTTGCCCTTGTACAGGGCCAGGGTGACGGTCATGCCGTCTGCAAGGTAACCGGCGTTCTCACCAACATCCTCGGCGCTCATAGCGAACTGGCTGAAGTCGTCGAGGTTCATGAAGTGAAAGCCGTAGTCGTCGCGGTACAGGAAAGTGTGATCACGGCGATCGATCATCGCCTGGGTCACGTCCTCACCTGCCCGGAGCGTCCGGTCGAGCACCTGGCCGGTTTCCAGGTTCTTCAGCTTCATCCGGACAAACGCCCGCCCTTTACCTGGCTTTACATGCTGGTAGTCGACGATGGTGAAGATCCCATCCTCGAGATCGAGAGCCTGTCCAGGACGCACGTCGTTAGTAGATGCCATGTCAAACGGAGGTCGCGAGAGCCGCTACCGGACCGGAAGGTTACTCGGATCCCTCCTGCACCGGCCGGGGCTAGCCGCTTCGGCCGATCCCTATGGCCGCCAAGCCCAGTTCGATCTCAGCATCGTCGACCAGATCGACTACAGGATCGCCGACGGAGCGCAGGAGCACCATGTGGGTGCCATCGGCGGTTCGTTTTTTGTCCCTGCCGACGAATCCCAGGACTGAATCGCGGGACACACCGAAGGCGGAAACCGGCAAGCCGAGAGAGAAGATCAAATCGCTCAACCACTGGGCGGGGAAGCCGTAACGAGCCGACGAGACTGCTCCGGCTCCGACCATGCCGATAGCGACGGCCATCCCGTGGGGCATGCCTGTCGCCATTTCCACCCCGTGTCCGATGGTGTGGCCGAAGTTCAGAATTGCTCTTCGTCCGTCCTCCCGGAAGTCGGCACCGACCACCTCGGCTTTCACCTTGATCGAGCGCGTCACCACGTCTCCCAGTGGTGCCGACGCTCCGTGGCGCTCGAAGAGTTCGACCAGGACCGGGTCGGCAACCAACCCGGCCTTCAATGCCTCGGCCAGTCCTTCGAGCCTCAGGTTGGCCGGAACCGTCTGCATCACATCGAGGTCGACGATCACGCGCGAAGGCAGATGGAAGGCCCCCACCAGATTCTTTCCCTCCAGGTTGATGCCGGTCTTTCCCCCGATCGCCGCGTCAACTGCACCGAGCATCGTTGTGGGCACCATCACCGATTCGACGCCGCGCAACCAGGTGGCGGCGACGAAGCCGGCCAAGTCCGTCGCGGCTCCGCCCCCGACTCCAACGATGGTGTCGTGTCGACCCAGGGGAACCTCGGCCAACCACCGGTACGCCTTCTCGACCACAGCCATTGTCTTGGCCTCGTCTCGATCGGGAAGGTACATCATCAGGCCTGTTCCGACCGCATTGAAGACCCGCTGGGCGACCGCAGCGGCGCCGTGCTGGGCGAAGATCGCTGTCGTCCTCCGATGACCCTGCTCCGGCAGGAACGGATCGGGAAACCCCCGGCCGATCAGGATCTCAGACCTCATCTCCGGCAATGCCGGAACGGTCATCAGGATGCGTTCCACAAAGTCTCCAACAGCACCGCCACCTCCTCGACAGTTGATTCGTCGGTGGCCACGATGTGATCGGCGGCGGTCTCGTAGGCACTCTTGCGACCCTCCAGGATTACCGACAGCCGATCCGCAACATCGACATCCACCAGCAGGGGCCTTCCCGTTGTATGCCCGATCCTCGCCGCCAAGGTGACGGGGTCGGCCTGGAGCCACACCACGACGCCCGACGACTTCATTGAACGGACGTTGTCGTCGAGAAGCACGGCGCCCCCGCCCGTGGCAACCACTGCCTCGGCGATAACCGCTGCAGCCCGGATCGCTTCCGACTCGCGGATCCTAAAGGCTGCCTCTCCTTCTTCCTCAAAGACTTCGGCCACTGCCAAACCGGCCGCATCCTCGACGAGCAGATCCGTGTCCAGAAACGGCTTGCCCGTGCGAGCCGCCAGCGCCTGGCCGACCGTGCTCTTGCCGGATCCCATCATCCCGATCAACCACAATGGCACTCAGAACCGCCCGGACCGGTCCCGGAAAGCTTCTGAACCACGCCGGAAGTCGTCGACAGTGTCCCCGCCGAACATGCGCTGGCACTCCTGGGCGACCACGATCGCCACCATCTGCTCCGCAACCACGCCCGCCGCGGGCACGGCGCAGGTGTCGGATCGTTCGTAAAACGCCTTCTCGGCTTCCTTGGTGTTGATGTCGACCGTTTGGAGACCTTTGAGGACCGTTGAAATCGGCTTCATGGCTGCCCTCACTCTTAGCGGCCCACCGATCGACATCCCCCCTTCGGTTCCGCCGGCCCGGGTCGTGTGCCGCACGAAGCTGTCTTCATAGAAGATCTCGTCGTGGGCCTCGGAACCCCGGCGACGGGCCGATGCGAAACCGTCCCCCAATTCGACACCCTTGATCGCCTGGATCGACATAAGCGCATGCGCCAGCCGGGCATCGAGGCGGCGGTCCCAGTGGACATGGCTGCCCACCCCGGCCGGAAGGCCGTACACCAGCACTTCCACAACACCTCCCAGGGTGTCGCGGTCGGCCTTGGCCAACTCGATTTCGGCGACCATGGCGGCGGCGGCCTCCGGGTAGAAACAGCGGACCGGGGACTCGTCGATGACGGCAAGATCCTCGAACTTCGGCAGCGGTGTCTCGGGGGCGGTCGCCTTTCCGATCGAGACGACGTGCGAGAGCACCCTCCCCCCGACCTCCGCCAGAAGCTGCTTGGCGAGATAACCGACAACAGTGCGGGCCGCCGTTTCGCGGGCAGAGGCTCGCTCCAAGATGTCGCGAGCGTCCCGGGTGTCGTACTTCAACATCCCCGCAAGGTCGGCATGACCGGGACGGGGAGCAGTCAGCTTCTTGCCCTCCTGACTGTCCTCGACCGGATCAGCGCTCATGGTTTCCTGGAAGCGGGGCCACTCGGAGTTGCGGACGATGACGGCCACCGGAGAGCCCAGCGTCTTGCCGTGGCGCACACCGGCCAAGATTTCGAGCTCGTCCTGCTCGACCCGCATCCTGGCTCCGCGCCCGAAGCCGAGTCGACGACGGGCCAGTTCGGCGGCGATGCCTTCGCTGGATACCACAAGACCAGCCGGGAGGCCTTCCACTGTGGCGACCAACCCGGGTCCGTGCGATTCACCTGCTGTGAGGAAACGAAACATGACAGCCGCGATGGTATCGGCCCTCTACCGTCAGGTAAGGAGGCTCGTCGAAAAGATGATCGAGGCCCAGGCTCCCAGTATCAGCGGGGGGCCGTAGGGAAGCGCCGCCTTGCGGCCTTTCCCCATCAGCAGCAACACAAGGGCTGGAATCGCACCGACGAAGGCAGTGATGATCAGCGACCAGGCGAGAATTCGATAGGCCTCAAAGGCAGCGAATAGCCCGACCAGCGCCGCCAACTTCACGTCGCCGAACCCGAAGCCCTCGCCCCTGGCAGCCACAAAGACCAACAGCAGCAAGCCGAAGTAGATGCCGGCGCCGGCGATCCCTCGGAGCAGGCTTCCCTGACCCGGCTCGATCGCGAAGCCGCCGGCCAGCAATACGAAGCAGAGGGCGGTTCCGGGGTAGAGGATCCGGTTGGGGATCCTGAAGTGGTCGAGGTCGGTGACGATCAGGATGCCGGTGACGGCAACCATGGCCAGGTGGGCGATCAAGACCGGTTGCACTCCAATCTTCCAGGCCATGCCAGCCGAGGCCAGGCCGACCCCTGCACCGAGCGCCGCCTCGCGCCAACGGGTCCGCCCGCAGGTGCAGCGGAGAGAGAAGGCCTCTCCGTTCTGACCACAGCTCGGACAGGTCAGCCCGAGGTGGAACCTACGATCGGAACCGGCTTGTACAGCGATTCCGTGGAGCAGGGGCCCGGTCAAGAATCCGGCCAGGCCTATCAATAGGGCGGTCACAGCGATGGATCGACGTTAGACCTCGGACCCGGGTGAAACCCGCAACTGAGATAGCCCCACCTATTGATCTGCCCGAATCAGGTCGGAGTCCCGGACCGGTTGCCCGTCCCGGGATCCCGGCTATTCGTCGGCTCCGATTGAGCTCATGCGGCGGCGCTTGAGGAACCCATGAGTAGTTCCGTGGGGAGACCCCTGACCTTCGGGTGTTTCGTCGAGTTGGGAGAAGACACGATCGAGGAAGGTATCGGCCGGCTTGTCGGGATCGACCGGAAGCTCCGCGGTCGGATCGCCTTCGGGCGCTTCACCGCCCTCGGCAGGCTCGGTCCACCAGCCTTGATTGTAAGAATCGGGCTGTGCGGATTCTTTGGTCTCCTCAGGCCTGGTCTCCTCAGGCTTGATCTCTTCCGGCTGGGTGTAGGTCTGTTCGAGCACAGGTTCCACTTCAGGGTCCGGGGAGGTGAAAGGGTTGTAGACCGACTCGGCCGGCTCAGTCTGCGCATAGCTTGCCTGTACATAGTCGCCAACCTGTCCAGAATTGGCTGCGTAGGTCGACTGCGGGGGCTGGTAGGCCGGCGGCTCCGGCTCGGACATCGCCTGGGCGGAGACGACCTCAACCGACTCACGCCAGCCAAACCCGGTCGATCCGGCGTTGGAATGCACGGGCTCGTCCTGGCGAGCGATGGCCACTGGCTCGGGTTCGGCGGTTGCCGCCGTTGCGGCCTCGACCAGTCCACTGCGGACCAGAGCAGTGAGATCCTTGGCCACCCGGAATCGCGACACTCCCAGCCTGTCGGCCAGAGAGCGCACAGTGCCGGAGCCCTCGAACCCGGCCACGAGGCGCCACGTGTTGGGAGCCAGAGTGACGGGCTCACCGTTGGGAGCTTCGGGGCTGATCCGGAGAGCAAGGTCGATATTCGGGATTACCGACTCGATGTCGGACCATTCAGCGGCCCTTCGATCGGCTTCTGAGACACACAGTTCCACGTCGAAGGCAGTATCAGCGCGGTAACGGGGAGCCACGTCCACGTTGAAAACGAACTGGCCCCGACCCGGCTTGCGAATCCGGTAGAGGCTTTCGACAACTTCCTCACGGAAGAAGTCGTCGAGGGCTTGATGGCCACCGTTGTCGGAGGCAACATCGTTCAGGTTCTTGCCGCCGATTTCGGCGGATCGCAAGGCGTCTTCCCCGACCAGTTTGGAACCGATCAGTTGTCGACGGAGGTCCTCATCGCTGCCAACTGTGACGAGCGCGAGGGAGCCATTGTTGAGATAGACCCTCCCGTGGAGATCGGGAGAATCGACCCGGAGACAGCCCGACTTGTACGAGCGTGCCAGTAGCCGGAGGACTTCCTCCAGCGGAAAGACATCGAGATGCCCTGTCAACGACATTGCCAAACCCCTTTTTAAGGTATTGCCGCTTGGATTCGGCCTCTAATGGCTGGGCCTTAAGGGTTTTTAGCAGCTTTTCTCATTACCTCAAGAGGCGGGGTCAAGCCGGTCCAGATCGCAAACGATCGGGCAGCCTGAAAAACCAGCAAATCGATGCCTTCCACGACCTCCCGACCCATTTCCCGGGTGGCCAGCACGGCCGGGGTAACCATCGAGCCGTAGGCCATATCGAAGAGCCCGGCGCAGCCAGCCAGGACGCCTTCGGGCAAGGACTCACCCCTCATCCCTATGGGGGTGCAGTTGACCACGACGCAACCGACCACCGGCACACCCCAGCGGACCTCCCCGAGGGTGATCTCCAACCCCCGTGCTTCCAAACGACTTGCGAGGTCGGCGCCAGCCCCGAACCGTCGGGCAGCCAGATAGACGGGGCGGTCGGAGAGAGCAACGCACGCCGCCGCCGCCGCTCCCCCCGCTCCCAAAATCAAGACAGGGGCGGCAGGCGGCAAGTCCCCCCAGGCATCGCGGATCCCACCGACGTCTGTGGAGAAGCCCCAGAGGTCCCCGTCTATCAGTGCCACCGTGTTCACCGAACCGGCGCGGGAGGCATCGGGGTCAAGACGGTCGCACAATTCGGCTGCCAGGCCCTTGTGCGGCATGGTCACGTTGAAGCCGCTGAGCCCCCCCGACCGGACTTCGTCGAAAGCGTCCCGGACTCCCCGATCATCCACCTTCCGTGCTTCATAGGTCCCGGATATCCCGACTGCGACCAGGGCGGCGTTGTGAATCGCCGGTGACTTCGAGTGCGATACGGGATCGCCGAGGACGGCGAGCTTCACGGGGTGGGATTCAGGGGAGGATCCCTGCTGCCCGGGATCGTTCGATGTTCGCCAGGTGCTGCTCGAAGGTCTCGGCAAAGGCATGGCCGCCTTCGGCCGTGGACAGCACGTAGAAGAAGAAGTCCGATGTGGCTGGTGCCGCCGCAGCTTCTAGAGACGCCCGTCCGGGCGTACCGATCGGCGTTGGGGGGAGCCCTGCGTACTTATACAGGTTGTAGAGGGACTCCGACTCGTTGTCGAATAGGGCAGGATCCCTCGTGTTGAGCCCGTACAGGACCGAGGCGTCGATCTGGAGCGCCATTCCCTCAGCGAGTCGATTGAAGATCACGCTCGAGACGAGAGGTCGCTCGTCGGCAACCCTGACTTCGGCCTCGATGAGGCTGGCGATGATGATTCCCTGATAAGAGTCGAAGCCTGCGTCGGTTATTCCAGTCCAGTCAACCCCGCCAACCCTCTCCTGCATGGTGTCGGAAAGGACCTGGAGGATCTCGGAAGGTGGCGAATCGCGCAGGAACTCGTACGTGTCGGGGAAGAGCAATCCCTCCCAGTCGCTCATTGCGACTTGTTCGGGCATCACTCGAAGCTCAGTTGCGACCTCACCCTCGAGCAAGGCTGTCTCGAAATCTTCGGCCTCCCGCCCAGAAGCCTCGGCCAGGATGACGATTATCTCCGACACTCGGAGTCCTTCCGGAATCGTCACCCGGTAGGCGTCGGCGACCGGTCCCCGCAACAGGACCGGGATGACGGCATCGATCCCCATTCCGGTGACCAGTTGATAGGTGCCGGCTCGAAGCTGATTGGCGATCCCCTGGTCCCGGACGTTCAACTCGAACTCGTTGGCGGACTCGATTACCCCGGCTTCGGCCAGGATGTTGCCGATCTGGCGGGCGCTGGCGCCGGGCGGCACCGCAATCTCGACATCCAGGTTCGGCGCTATCGAGACGTTCTCGGAGTCCTCACCGTTCTCGCCAACCGCCCCACCGATCACCCGGGCCAGGCCCTGGGCCGTCACCACCACGACGAGCGCGGTTACCCCGACGCCGACGAGGACGCGGAGCCACCGACTAGAGAGGAAGGAGGTAGGACTCATAAGGGTCGGTCCAGGAACGACTGCAGAATAATCGCTGCCGCCACCTTATCGAGACTATCCCGGCGCACCTGGCGCTTGGCCCCGGCTTCGAGCATGACCTTCTCGGCGGTGACTGTGGTGAATCGCTCATCTGCGTAACTGACATCGATGCCAGTGGCATGCGCGACCTCGCCGCCAAACGCTCGAGCTGCGGCGGCGGGCGGGCCCTCGTTCCCGTTCAGGGACGTGGGCAACCCGATAACGATCTCATCAATTTCGTACTCAGCGACGATCTCAGCGATCCGGGCGACGGCCCTGGTCCTGGCGACCACCTCAAGAGGCTGGGCGGTGATCCGGAGGGCATCGGAGAGAGCGACGCCAACCCGGCGAGACCCGTGATCGAGACCGAGCACTCGCCCGCGCCGCGGCCCCGAGCCTTTGTCAGACGCCATTTAGGCGGCTAGCGGCAGCCTCGTGAGCCGCCTCCAGGGCTGCGCCCAGCTGGTCGCCGTGGGGCCCGCCGGCCTGGGCCAGTTCAGGATCCCGGCTCCCACCGCCCCCGAGGAGCTTGGCCCCGGCTGCCACGACTTCGGCGGCCGAGATCCCTTCTCCCACCAGATCCTTGCTGGCAACGCCGACGAGGGATCCTTTGCCACCCGCCGTCGAGCCGAGCACAACCAACCCCCGCCCCAGTTTCTCCCGGGTAGCGATGGCCAGGAGCCGGAGTTGCTCTGAGTTCAGATCCGGCCACTTGGCCACCAGCAGCCGGGCGCTACCAACCTGCTCGGCGGTGCCGGCCAATTCCGTCGCGGCGGCAGCTCGGTCGCGCTGTCGATAGGAGTCGAGGTGATCTTCCATCTCTTCGATCCGGGTCATGAGGCCCCGCACCCGGTCCGGGACCTCTCCGGGCGGGACCTTGAGAAGACGGGCGGCCTCATCCATGGAGGATCGCCACTCGGTGGTGTGCTGATAGGCGCTTTCTCCGGTCAGCGCTTCGATCCGGCGGATGTTGGAGCCGATCGACGACTCACCGAGCACGATCAGAGGCCCCACCTGGGCGGCAGTGTGGGTGTGGGTCCCGCCACAGAGTTCGGCGGAGAACTGGCCGATCTTCACCAGCCGGACCGTTTCTCCGTACTTGTCACCAAAGAAGGCCAAGGCGCCCTGGCGCTCGGCCTCCTCTTTGGTGGTGACGGTCGTCGTCACGTGACCATTCTCGATGAGGCGATGGTTGGCCAGTGATTCGATCTCGGCGATCTCGGTCGGGGCCACAGCCGAGAAGTGGGAGAAGTCGAAGCGGAGCCGCCCCGATTCGACCAGCGAACCGGCCTGGTGGGCGTGGCTGCCGAGAACCTCGCGCAGAGCCCAGTGGAGGATGTGGGTTCCGGTGTGCGACTTCCGAATCCGCTCCCGGCGGGGACTGTCGATCTCCAGGTCGGCGGTCTGGCCCACCTGGACAAAACCGGAGGCAACTTTGGAGCGGTGACCATGGAGTCCTTGGAGGGCGTGGCGTGTGTCGAAGACGGCCAGGGCACCCGACTCCGTCGTGATCGAACCGGTATCGCCCACCTGGCCGCCGGATTCGGCGTAGAACGGAGTGACGTCGAGGAAGATCTCGACCTCCTGACCATGGTCGGCCCTCTCGACCATTTCGCCGTCGCGCATCATCGCCAGGATCCGGCCCGTGCCGGTCTCGGTTTCGTATCCGGTGAACACGCTTGGTCCGGTCTCGTCGATGACGCGCCCGTAAAGCTGGCCCGCGACCGCCGCATCCCCGCCCTTCCACGCCTTGCGGGCTCTGCTCCGCTGGGTCTCCATCTCTTCGTCGAAGCCGGACCTGTCGACCTCCACCCCACGCTCGGTGGCAATCTCGGTCGTGAGCTCGATGGGAAACCCAAACGTGTCATGGAGCTTGAAAGCCACCGAACCCGGCAGAATGTCCCGTCCCTCGAGTTCGGCGTCGAGCAGTTGATGACCGGACTCGAGAGTCCGGCGGAAGCGACCCTCCTCGCGCTCAACAGTGGAAAGCACCATGTCTTTCTTGCTGACAAGCTCCGGGTAGGCCTCGCCCAGAGCGTCGATGGTTGCCTCAACCAGGTGGGGAGTGATCAGGTCCTTGTCCTTCAGTTGCCAGGCGTGGCGCACCGCTCGTCGAATCAGGCGCCTCAGCACATAGCCCCGCCCTTCGTTGGACGGAACGACTCCGTCTCCGATCAGCATCGTCATGGAGCGACCGTGATCGGCCAGGATCCGGAGCGAAACGTCCGAGAGCGGATTCGACCCGTAGGCAACGTCGGTGGCCCCGGAGGCCGCGTCGAGGATCGGACGAATCGCATCGGTCTCGAACACCGAGTCGACCCCCTGAAGGATCCCGGCCATCCGCTCGAGCCCCAAGCCGGTGTCGATGTTCTTGGCGGGCAGATCCCCGATCACGTGATAAGGCTCGTCCTGGATGTTCTGCATGAAGACCAGATTCCAGATCTCGACGTAGCGCTCCTCGCCGCCACCAATCGGGCCGCCCTCTTCTCCGTACTCGGGGCCCTTGTCGTAGAACAGTTCGGAACAAGGGCCACAGGGACCGGGAACCCCCATCTGCCAGAAGTTGTCCTTGCCGCCCTTCTGGACGCGTTCGCTGGGGATCCCGACCTGGTCGATCCAGATCGAGCGGGCCTCCTCGTCGGTCTCGTGGACCGTGTACCAGAGCCGATCGGGGTCGAGGCCGTAGCCCGAAGTCACTAGCTCGTAAGCCCAGGTGATGGCCTGTTCTTTGAAGTAGTCGCCGAAGCTGAAGTTGCCCATCATCTCGAAGAAGGAGAGGTGGCGGTGGGTCGTACCGATAATGTCGATGTCGATGGTGCGGGCGCATTTCTGAATCGACACTGCCCGCTTGAACGGCTGTTCCTCCTCGCCCAGGAAAAAGGGCTTGAACGGCACCATCCCGGCATTGGTCAACAGCAAGGTCGGGTCGTTGGGGATCAGCGACGCCGAGGGGCGATAGACGTGATCGCGTTCCTTGAAGAAGTCGACGAACGTGCGGCGGATGCGATTGGAATCCATGAAGAAGGGAAGGTTACCGATGGAAAGACGATCACCGAGCTAGCGCGAGTTCCAAGGTCTCCGATATCGATGAGACGCTAGACGCAAGCCAAGAACGCGGGTTTGGTTAGCGTCTTGCGTCTGACGTCTAGCGTCTGATTGGCGGCTTGACCACCCGGGCAGCAACGTCGAGAAGATCGGCTGCGGTGGCGATGGCGGCTCCTTTGAGATCGCTCGGCGTGGGTCGCCGGCGCAATGCCCGCACCGTGACGACTCCCCCGGCTACCAGCCCCGCGGCAAACCACCAGAGCCTGTCAATCATGCCGAGAGCGTACCGCCCGAGCTCGACCCATGAACCTCGGGCGCTACCGAACCGGGACGATCTGCTTGACCGCTCCCTCGTAGGTGAGGACGTAGAGCTCGCCCTCCGAATCCATGCCGAAGCTGTTGATCTGGCCGGCGCCCTCGAACCTGGTCTGGTGATCGACGACTTCGCCGTCTTCGTACCTGAAGCTGCGAATCCACTCGCCGCACCAGTCGCCGTAGAAGTAGTGGCCGTCGAGCTCGGGGATCGCCGCTCCACGGTAGACGAAGCCACCGGTGACGGAGCATCCCTCGGCGTGGGTGTACTCGACCACCGGCAGCGTCAAGCCCTCGGCGACAGCATCGCAACCGCTCTGAAAGCAGCTGGTCCCTTCCATCCGCAACCATCCGAAGTTGTAAGGCGCACCGTCGAGGGGGACTATGTCGATCTCCTCGAAGTCCTCGTGCCCGACGTCACCGATATAGATAAGGTCGCCGTCGATCGAGAACCGCCATGGATTGCGGAGGCCTTTGGCCCACACCTCGGGAGCGCCTCCTCCATCGACGAACGGATTGTCCGCGGGGATCCCATAGGGATCGCCAGAGTCGACATCCAGGCGAAGGATCGAGGACAAGAGCTTGGTCGGATCCTGGGAGTTGACCGAGGCAGCCCCTCCCTCCCCCAGCGACATCCAGAGGAAGCCGTCCGGCCCGAACTGAAGCATCCCTCCGTTGTGCCTCGTTGTGGGCTTGTCGAAGGTGAGCAACGCGATCTCCGAAGAAGGGTCGCCGCGGTCGGCGTCGGCTGAGATCGCGAATTCGGAAAGCTGCGTCTGCTCGACGCCCTGCTTGTAGTAGTACGCGAAGAACCGGCCGTTGTCGGCGAACGCCGGGTGGAAGGCCATTCCCAGGAAGCCCTGCTCGATCCCGCCGCTGTTCACTCGATCACGCAGATCGAGAAAAGGCTCCTCGAAGGGGTCACCGTCCTCGTCGAGCAGCCACACCACCCCGGTCCGCTCGGCCACGAACCGCCGCGGGTCTCCGGGTGCGCTGATGAGCAGCACTGGCTGGGTCAGTCCGTCGACAATCAGTCGGAGTTCGAGACCCTGGAGAGGGGCAAGTGTCGTCGTTGTGGCCGGCGGCAGCGTGGTCGTGGTTGTCGCCGGGGCAGTTGGTGTCACTGCGGTCGTGGTTATCGCCGGAGCAATTGTTACTGCGGTCGTCGCAGTGGTGGTCGTCACCACTGTCGACGACGAACACGCAGCCAGCGCGATCAGCAGAAGGGGGCGAAGCTTCATCGCTTCTTGCCGAGAACCGCATCGGCGGCTGCCTGGCGTTCTTTGACCCGGGCTTCATATCCAAGGTCTCCCGGTTGATAGAGGATCCGGGGATCGTCACCGTCGGGCCAGTACTGCTGAGGGGTCACGTGTCCTTTGTGATCGTGCGGGTATTTGTAACCCGTGGCACCGCTCGAACGTAGGTGGAGAGGGACCATCGGTGAGTCCGCCTCCGTAACCGCCTCCTCGGCGGCGCCGATCGCCCTCGCCACCGAGTTCGACTTAGGGGCAGTTGCGAGGTGGATGCATGCCTGGGTGAGGTTGTAGGAGGCCTCGGGCAGTCCGACATACGCCAGCGCCGAGGCTGCCGCCACCGCTACCTGCAGAGCCGATGGGTCGGCCATCCCCACATCCTCCGATGCAAAGACGATCATCCGACGGACGATGAACTCGGGGTCTTCACCGGCGTTGAGCATTAGGTGGAGCCAGAAGAGGGCGGCGTCGGGATCCGAGCCCCGGAGGCTCTTGATGAACGCCGAAACGACGTCGTAATGCTGGTCTCCGGTCTTGTCGTAGCGGATGATCCGCCGCTGGAGGGCCTCTTCGACGTCGGGTTCTTCGATGACCAAGCTGTCCCGCCCGGCCGCCAGGGTCGCAGCGACTTCCAGGGCGTTGAGGGTCAGGCGGGCGTCGCCCCCGGTCCGGGCCGCGAGCTCGGCTCGGGCCGGAGCCGTGATCGAAAGCCTCATCGATCCGACTCCGCGCTCCTGGTCCGAAACGGCCCGGTCGATGAGCGACTCCAGATCGACCGGTTGCAGCGGCTGCAACTTGAACAGGGTGGATCGCGAGATCAACGGTGAGTTCACCTCAAAGAACGGGTTCTCGGTCGTGGCCCCGATCAGGATCAGCGTGCCGTCCTCGACGCCGGGTAGGAGTGCGTCTTGCTGGTTCTTGGCAAAGCGGTGGATCTCGTCCAGAAACAGGACCGTGCGACGCTCGTCGGTCTCGAGGCGGTGGCGGGCCCGGGCCAAGACTTCGCGAATATCCTTGACGCCGGCCGAAGTTGCCGAAAGCGTCTCGAAGGCGGCATCGGTGTGGTTGGCGACCAGTCGGGCCAGGGTGGTCTTGCCCGTTCCGGGCGGCCCCCACAGGATCATCGATACCGGCCGCCGCTGTTCGACCAACCGACGGAATGCCGCTCCGGGTCCCAAAAGATGTGCCTGTCCAACTACTTCATCCAGCGTCTGCGGTCGGATGCGGGTAGCCAGGGGCGCGATACCGAGAAGCGTCTCCTCAGCCCTCGCCGAGAACAGATCGGACACCGTCAAGCCTCGGCGTCGAGGTTGGGAGCCTGGGGCTTGGGACTCGGAATCACCTTGATGCCCAGTTCCGCGAGCTGAACCGGGTCGACCTCGGTGGGTGCGCCGGTCAACGGGTCGAGACCCGTCTGCGTTTTGGGGAAAGGAATCACTTCACGAATGTTGACCTCCTCCTGCAAGACCATTACCAGGCGATCGATCCCGAAGGCAAACCCTCCATGGGGCGGCGTGCCGTATCGCAAAGCACGCAGGAACCAGCCGAAGCGTGCCTGTTGCTGCTCGAGGGAAATGCCGAGCATGTCGAAAACCTGGCTCTGGATCGCAGGATCGTGGATCCGAATCGAGCCCGATCCGAGTTCGTTTCCGTTGACGACGACGTCGTAGGCTCGCGCCAGAGCTTCGAGGGGATGGTCCCTCATCGTGGCCACATCCTGGGGCGAGGTGAACGGATGGTGGGCGAACGTCATCCCTCCTTCCGTCTCTTCGAACATCGGAAAGTCGGTGACCCAGCAGAACGCCAGGTCCTTGTGCCCGGCAGGCCTCCCTAGTTGCAATCGGAGAGCCCCGAGCACCGTGACCGTTGTTCTCCAGGCGCCCGCCACCAGCAGCACGACATCGCCCTCGCTGACCGCGAGACCCGCCTTGATCCCTTCGAGTTCATCTTCCGAAAGAAACTTGGCCACGGGCGACCGCAGGACACCACCGGCCTCAGCCACCATCCACACCAGACCGCCGGCGCCGAGGGCCTTGGCCTCTTCGGTGAGGGTGTCGGCCACCGACCGGGGGAACTGGCGCTGACCGGTGTTGATACCCCGGACCACACCGCCGGCCTCCAGGGCCCCCGAGAACCCGCGAAACCCCGACCCGGCGAACGCCTCCGACAGGTCGACTATCTCCATTCCGAACCTGAGATCGGGTTTGTCGACTCCGTAGCGATCCATCGCCTCCCGCCACGTGATTCGGCGGAACGGCATCGAGAGGTCGAAGTTCCGAATCTGTTTGACGACCGCGGCGATGGTCGCTTCGATCGTTGTCTGGACCCCGGATTCGTCCCAGAAGGCTCCTTCCAGGTCGAGTTGGGTGAACTCGAGTTGCCGGTCGGCTCTGAAGTCCTCGTCCCGATAACAGCGGGCAATCTGGAAGTATCGCTCGACCCCGGAGATCATCAACAGCTGTTTGAAGAGTTGGGGCGACTGGGGCAGGGCATAGAAGCTCCCGGTCCGAAGTCGGCTCGGGACCAGGACGTCACGAGCACCTTCCGGCGTGGAGCGGATGAGTGTCGGCGTTTCTATCTCGAGGAACCCCATGTTATCCAGGGTCCTGCGTATGGCGGCCGTGGCAGCTGACCGGGCGCGCAGGTTGGCCGCCATGCGGGGACGCCGAAGGTCGAGGTAGCGGTACTCGAGACGGAGCCTCTCCTCGGCATCGACCCGGTCGTCGATCATGAACGGAAGGGCGTCGGCGGGGCTCAAGACCACGATGGCGGTCGCGGCTACCTCGACCGATCCGGTGGGAAGGTCAGGATTGACGGTGCCATCGGGCCGGGGCCGCACCTCGCCGGTGACCGATATGCAGTACTCCATCCGGAGGTCGGCTACTTCCGGCAGAGCCCCAGGGTCGGCCACGACCTGGACGATTCCTGAAGCATCCCGCAAGTCGATGAAGGTGATGCCGCCGTGGTCGCGGCGCCGCGCCACCCATCCGGCCAGGACGACTTCCTGGCCGCTGAGCCCGGCCGTCTCAGCCGAGTGGTGAGTCCTATGTGGCATCGAGTCTCCGCTTCATCTCGTAGAAAGGGGGCGCTGCACGGCCGCCACCGCCTCAGCTGACACGACTTCTTCCTGGCTCTTGGCAGCAAGGTCTCGGACGACGACGGTCCCTCTGGCGCGCTCATCGTCTCCGCAGATGAGGGCGAACCGGATCCCGGTCCGGTCGGCGTACTTGAGTTGCGCCCCGAGCTTGCCCGCCTCGAGGACGGCCTCCGTATTCACCCCTGCCCTGCGCAGAGCCGTGGCGAGCTCCAGGTTGTGGGTCAGCCCGGCGTCGTCCAGCAAGGTCACCAGCACCGTCACAGTGCTCGCCGCGGCATTGATCACGCCGATCTCCAGCAACTGGGCGAACAGGCGGGTAAGGCCGATCGAGATCCCAACTCCCGGCAGACGGGCGGATGTGTAAAGCGAGGCGAGGTCGTCGTAGCGGCCACCCGAACAGATGCTGCCGAGACCGGGGTGGTCGTCGAACAAGGTCTCGTACACGGTCCCGGTGTAGTAATCGAGCCCACGGGCGATCGAGAGATCGAGCGCGTAGCGTGACTCTTCTACCCCCTGCGCCCTCATCAAGTCGAACACCTGCCGCAGCTCGGACAGACCTTCGACGAGAAGGGGTTGGTCGATGTCGAGCTTGTCGAGTCCGGCCGCGATGGCATCACCTTTGGCAGGGCCGGACCCGACGATGTCAAGCAGTCGCTCCACGGCTCCCGTGTCCATCCCGAGACCGGCGATCGACTTCCCGACCTCAGCGGAGCCGCGCCTTTCAAGTTTGTCGACCTCCCGCAGAATCGCTCCCTGTTGGTCGCGGTCGGACACACCGAAATGATCGAGAAGTCCCTTGAGCACCTTGCGGTTGTTGATCCGAATGGTGAAGGCGCCGAATCCGAGACGGTCGAACACGGCCGCAATCACTGCGGGGACCTCGGCGTCATGCTTGATCGAGAGTCGATCACGTCCTATCACGTCGATGTCGCATTGGTAGAACTCGCGGTAGCGGCCATGCTGGGGCGACTCGCCTCTGAAAACGGGCTGAATCTGGTATCTCCGAAACGGAAACGCGAGTTGTTGCTCGTGTTCGGCGACGTAACGAGCCAACGGCACGGTCAGATCGAAGCGAAGGGCCAGATCGGGCTCATGGCCCTGATCGCGAGCCCCGCTCGACTGCACCAGGTACACCTGACGCTCGGTCTCTCCACCGGTCTTTGTCAGAAGGACGTCCTTCAACTCCATTGTCGGAGTGGCGACCGGCAGGAATCCGAACCGCTCGAACTCGACCTTGATCGTGTCGAGCATGCGCTCGAAGGCGACCTGCTCGAGGGGAAGCAGTTCGAGCTCGCCGGGCATGGTTCGGGGTTTGACGGGTGG
>JANMST010000213.1:0-8820 GCA_031389635.1 Acidimicrobiia bacterium
CGCAACGGCAGCCGCCGGGTCAAGTTCAACTTCGAACTCGAAGACGGAGTGGTCAAGGTGAAGATCGAGTCGGAAGGTTCGTCCTCGGGCGGTTCCTCAACTACCAGCACCACGAGTGGCTCCGGTTCGACCAGCACCACCAACACGACGGGCGGGTCGTCCCTCCCGACGGGAAGCGTCACCTACAACCTCGACGGCGCCGGAACCGTTACCGTCATCTTCGCCAACGGCGGAGTGACGATCGGATCGATCAACCCGGCCGCCGGCTGGACCATCGACGAGTCGGAGCAGAAGTCCGACGAGATCGAAGTCGAGCTCACCAACGGTGACGCCGAAGCCGAGCTCAAGGTCAAGATCAACAACGGAGTGCTCGAAGTGGAGATCGACAACAAGTCCAGCTAGTCCCAACAAAGAGAGCCCCTAAGCAATAGAGCCCCGGCCTGCCCGGGGCTCTATTGCCTTTGTCCCCTCGCCGCAGGCGGGGGAAGGTCCCTGTCGCCGAGGAACGGGGCGAGAGGTAGGGGGCCGCGCCAAACCCGTCGACCAAGACTAAGGCGGGTCCACCAGGGCCCCCCTACCCCTGGCAGCTTCAAAAGAAGCCGCCGGGTGGATCGTTTAGACCGAGAGGGTTCGGCTCGAGACGAACCGGCGGCGCTATCAGGAATGGATGCGTCCGGAGTTCGCCCACCCCCCTCGATCTCGCTGCGCTCGATCGGTCCCCCTCAAGAGAGGGGGACAGCAAAGAGCGGGCCAGAGTTTTGTCCCCCTGCATGCGGGGGGACCGCCCGACGAAGGAGGGCGAGGGGGGTGATCAGTGACCCCGGCGGCAGGTAGATCGTTTGGACCGGTCGCGTTCGTCTCGAGACGAACCGGTGGCTCGAACGGGCGCGTGATCCGAAAGCACAAGACCGAGGTGGAGTTTGACGGCGAACAACACGACGAGAGTCAATACGATGTGACTCGCGATCGTTGGCTCGAAGCCCAGGGATGGACCGTCGTGCGTTTCTGGAACACCGAAGTTCTCGGCCATCTGACCATGGTCCTGAACACAGTCGCCGGCCAGTGCTATTCGTCAAGAAACGCGTAGCGTGCCTTCGACCGTGAGTTTGAGTTCTATTTGGGCTCCGCCCAGGGGGGAGCGGCCTAGGCGGATTGAGCCTCCGGTTTTCTCCGCCAGTTTTCGCGCGATGTCGAGACCGAGGCCGGTCGAACCGGCTCCGGACACACCTCTCCTGGTGGGATCCGAGCCGGGGGGAAAGCCCGGACCGGCGTCGCCGATGATGAGCACTGCCCGTCCCTCATCCTCGCTCAATCGCACCTCAAAGGCAGTTCCGGGCGGCGTATGGGCCATGACATTGCCGATCAACGCATCGAGGACCGACCCCAGCTCGTCGCTTCCAGCCCGGACCATCAATGGCCCGACGGCCACCATCTGGATTACCTCGCGTTCCTGTTCCTCGGCCAGAACCCTCCAGAACACCAAGCGCTTCGAGACCACCTCCGACAATTCGACTGCACTCGGACCGGTTTTGCCCTGCCGGACCTCAACGATCATGCCGTCCACGGCCTCCTGCATCCGGTCAACCGCCGCGGTCAGAAGCTCGCGTTCCTCTTCATCGTTGAGTCCCTCCGATTGCAGCCGCAGGCTCGTGAGCGGAGTTCTAAGACGGTGGGACAGGTCTGCCAGAGACTCCCTCTCGGCCTTGATGAGATCGCCGAGCCTCTCGGCCAGGCCGTTGAGAGCCGAGGCGACCGCCGCCAATTCGGGAGGACCATCGCCCCGGGCCCGGGCCGACAAATCACCCTCGCCAAGGCGGTTGGCGACCCCCGCGAGCTCACCGACCGGTCGCACAAGTTCCCGGCCGAGCCTTGTCGCCAGGCCTACCGCGGCGGCAACCACGACCAACCCGAGGATCCCCAGCACGGTCCAGGCAGTGGCAACGCCTTGATGAAGCTCGGCCGCCGTTACCGAAGCAACAACCGCGATCACACCGCGGCTGGTCTGCACCGGGATTCCAACTTCCCAGTGACCATCCCGGTTGTAGCCCGCGGCAGGTATACCGGAACGGGCAGAGGCCTCTACAGCAGAGAACTCAACCAGTGGATCTCCAAATCGGCTCCCGTTGGGCATCACGAGACGCACACCGTCGGGTGGGTCGCCGATGGCGCCTTCGACATCGGCTGCAGTGAGCGCCTCCAGGGACGGCGCCGAAAGCGCCACGAGGCCGGCGATCGTCTCCGCTTGGTGCTCGGCACTGATCTGAGCCCGATCGGTCGCCTGCTGCCGAACCAACAACATCAGTGGCACGGTGAAAGCCACTACGACGAGCGATGTGATAGCCAGCGCCAGCCAGGCGATTCGCCGCCGCACCTCAAGCCCCGCCGGGGGGAACCAACTTGACGCCCACCCCGTGCACCGTATGGATGTAGCGGGGGCTCGCGGCGGTCTCACCGAGCTTCGACCGCAGCGACGAGAGATGGACATCGACCGTGCGATCGCCGCCTCCGTAAGGCTGGCGCCACACTTCGGCCAGGATGTCGCGCTTGCTGACCACCTCTCCGACTCGATCAGCCAGAAGGACCAGGAGATCAAACTCTTTCGGGCTCAGATCGATCGAATCACCGGCGAGCACGACCTCACGGGCTCCCCGATCGATCCGGAGCTCACCCAGCACGACCACCGGGTCCGATGCCGTGGACTCGCCTCTCCTCAACACCGCTCGTACCCGAGCTTCTAACTGCGCGGTCGAATACGGCTTGACCAGGTAGTCGTCGGCTCCGGCATCGAGGGCGGCAACGACGTGCTCGTCACCCTCGCGAGCCGTGGCCACAATCACGGCAACGTTGGATACCGCTCGCAGCATTCGCAGCAATTCGGCACCATCAAGATCCGGCAACCCCAGATCCAGGATCACCAGATCGGGTTTGCTGGCGACGACAAGCTTCAGGCCCTCGAGGGCGGCCGCCGCGGTCTCAACGTGGTGACCGCGATCCGCCAGGGCGTCGGCCGCCAGCCGCCGAATGTGAGGATCGTCTTCGATGACAATGATTGCGGCCACGAGCGAAAGCGTAGGGCTGAGGTGGCCGTTCTTTGGTGTGAACAGTGTCGCACGGCACCAACGGGCGCGTTTCCTGAGCTTTTCTTGAGGTTCCGTTGAGGTCATATCTGCCGCCGCCAGCCAAGATGAACACGATGAAGAAACCCCTCCTGGTCGCGCTATGGATAGTTGCCACTCTGGCGACTACCGCAGTCGCGTACGTAGCTGTCAATGCCGCCGGGGCCGAAGTGACAGACCGGCCGCTCACGTCGGTGGTCGCAACCGGAGACTCGACAGCATCCTCAAGCACCACCAGCACCGCCAACGGATCGAGCAGCACGAGCGGAACCGGCACCACCGGTACGAGCACCACCGCCGGAACCGGCGAGTCGTCCACCACCTCGACCAGCACTTCGTCCACTTCAACCACGGGAACCACGGTGTCCACTGCTCCCTGGCAGCAGACCACGATTCCGTCGAAAGGAGGGCTCGTGATCGTGTCCTACCGTCCCGGCGAAGTGAAGCTGGAGTCGGTGGCACCAACCCCCGGGTTCAGCTACGAAATCGACGACCAGGGACCACCCGAGGTTCGAGTCCAGTTCGAAGGTGGCGACGTCAAGGTCGAGGTCAGAGTCAGCTGGGACGGTGGCCTTGTGACCGAAGTCGACGAAGACAACTAGAGGACGCCGCCCTCGGTCATCTTTTTGAGGTCGAGGACCCGGTCAAGGTCAGCCTCAGTCATCAACCCGTGTTCGAGCACGATCTCCCGAACGCTTTTTCCTGTGGCGAGCGCCTCTTTGGCAACCTTGGCTCCGGCGTCGTAGCCGATATGAGGGTTCAGGGCTGTCACCACGATCACATTCCGCTCGACCAGTTCACGGGCTCGCTCCCTATTTGCCTCAAGGCCTTCGACGCATCGTTCAGCGAACACCCGAGCAGCGTTGGCAAGAATCGAGATCGACTCGGACAGGTTGTGTGAGAGCACGGGCATCATCACGTTGAGTTCAAAGTTGCCGTTGGCAGCACTCCACGTGACCGTCGCATCGTTGCCGACGACCTGGGCCGCCACCTGCATCACCATTTCCGACATGACCGGGTTGACTTTTCCGGGCATGATGGACGAGCCCGGCTGCAGGTCTGGCAGTCGGAGCTCGGCCAGGCCGGCGGTAGGGCCCGAACCGAGCCATCGAATGTCGTTGGCGATCTTGAATAGGGATACAGCAATTGTCTTGAGCGCACCCGACGCCATGACAGCGGCGTCCTTGCCGCCCTGGGCCTCGAAGTGATCAGGTGCTTCGACGAAAGGAAACCCGGATCTCTTGGCCATCAAAGCGATGACTTCCGAGGCAAAGCCTTCCGGCGCGTTGATTCCGGTTCCGACTGCGGTTCCACCGAGGGCTAGCTCCTCGAGTTCGGGGAGCGTCTTCTCGAGGCGCTTGCTTCCGTTTCGTACTTGGGTCGCGTAACCGGCGAACTCCTGACCCAGTGTGACCGGTGTGGCATCCATCAGATGAGTTCGGCCTGACTTGACGACGTCGGAGAACTCCTCGCCTTTCGTCTCGAGGGCGCCGCCGAGCCTTGCCAAGGCTGGGAGCAGGTCGGTCCGGATTCCTTTGACTGCGGCAATGTGGATGGCGCTGGGGATGACGTCGTTGGACGACTGGCCATAGTTCACCTGATCGTTGGGATGAACTTTCCTGGCGTTGCGGTCGCCGCCGAGGATCTCGCTGGCCCGGTGGGCGATGACCTCGTTGGCATTGGTGTTGGTCGACGTCCCCGAGCCGGTCTGGAAGATGTCCAGGACGAAATGCTCATCGAGGCTCCCGTCCATGACTTCTTCGGCCGCTCTCTCGATCGCGGCCGCCGTCTCCTGCGGGATTGCTTTTCGCCTGCCGGCCACCGCCGCGGCCGCTCCCTTGATCAAACCCAAGGCCCAGATGAAGTCCCGTCCGAATCGGAGGTTGGAGATCGGGAAGTTGTCATGGGCTCGCTGAGTCGAAGCGCCGTAAAAGGCCCCGACCGGGACCGACACCTCCCCCATCGAGTCTCTCTCAGTCCGGTATTCCATGGAGACAGGTTATGCGTGGTGCGCGGTGCGTGGTGCGTTGTTGGCAAAGGGACGCCAGACGCCAGACGCCAACCTCAAACCTCAAACCTCTCCGAGAACGTGCTTCTCTTCCTTGTACAGCTTCCGCAGGCGTTGTGGCAGTTTCGATTTCCCCGAGTCCAGACCCAACGCGACAGCTTCGAGCAGGTCAACCAGGCCATGAAAGTCCCCTAGCGAGATCTCCTCGGGGGCCAGCCGGGCTTTGCGCTTGCCCGAACGGACCCCGTCGATGTCGACCATGTTGTGATAGTTGTCGAGAGCGAGACACAAACCGGTCGCTTCGTAGCCGAGAGCGGCGAAGGCAGTGGCCTCGCAACTGCCGCCGGCCATGAGCTTCCGCTGGTGGGGAATTTCTGCCGACCTGGCCGTTTCCGAGACCCGGTTGGTCAACTCCGATGAGAACACGCTGGAAGCGTCCCCGACCCGCACGATCGGACCACCACCGACTGGAGCGTCGCTCGACTGCCGAGAGCACTCGATCGAGAGCACCCTCGCCCCGTTGGGAAGGGTCTTCAGCTCACACGCGGCAATGGCGCCGACAAAGCCGACCTCCTCTGCCCGGGTCAGCAGGACCGAAAAGTGGCCGACCCCTGCGCTAGCCAGCCGGTCGAGAGCCGAGAGCGCCGCCGCCGCTCCGGCCAAATCGTCGCAGGCCCGAGCGCGCAAGCGATCGCCATCGATCCCGAGGGAGGCGGGAGGAAAAGCCCACCGGACAATGTCGCCGACGGCGGCATCATCGTGGGCACCAACCAGCCAGCCTCTGCTGGTGGCGGGATCGAACTCATCGAGCCGGGCAGGTCTGGGACCGGCTGAGGTCTCGACCTGGACTCGGGCCTTGGCCACATACTCGGGATACACCCCACCCCTCAGCTCAAACTCAGTTCGCGCACCGGTTCGTGTGACTACCAACGCCGGATGGTCCATGTGCGCAACCGCGACGACGGGCCTCTTTCGGCCCGTGAGGGCCGGGTGCACCAGGAGATTGCCGGCCCGGTCGTTGGTGACTAGCAAGCCTCGCTTGGCTGCCCATCCCCGTACCCAGGCCTGCACCACCGACTCCCTTCCCGATGCCGTAGGGAGATCGGTGAGGTCGGACAGCCAGCGCTGATGTGAAGCTCGCGAGGCTGGCCGGGCCACGCCGATCAGGTTTCGAACGGGAGGTCGGTGAAGAGATCGGTCACTTTCGCTTTCGCCTTGCCATTCTCACCACCGGGAGCCAAACCCAAACGGGCCCGGACGGCCTCATACCCGCCCGCTTCGAGTTCTTCAGCCAACTCCGGGCCGCCAGAATCGACGAGGCGGCCGTCAACCATGACATGGACCCGGTCCGGAATCACGTATCGCAGAATCCTCGAATAGTGCGTGATCATCAGCACTCCTACCTCGGGCGATCTCATCACCTCGACAGCTTCGGCGACCTCGCGGACAGCATCGATGTCCAACCCCGAGTCGATCTCATCCAGCAGCGCCACCTTGGGTCCAAGGACCGCCATCTGGAAGATCTCCGATCTCTTCTTCTCGCCGCCGGACAGATCTTCGTTGACCCCGCGTCGCAGAAATCGGGTCATGTCAAACTTCTCAGCCGCCTCGGCGACCCGTCGTTCGATCTCGTCTTCGCCCATCCCCGATTCGGCGGCTGCCTCGGCGACGAACTCGCCGAGCTTGACCCCGGGAATTTCGACGGGGTACTGGAAGCCCTGCATCAGACCGAGCCGGGCTCGTTCGTCGACCTCAAGCCCGAGCAATGGGGCACCGGCCAGGTTGGCGCTGCCCACCACCTCATATCCATGACGCCCGCTGAGAACGTGGCAAAGAGTTGACTTCCCGGAACCGTTAGGTCCCATCAAGGCGTGAACTTCGCCAAAAGGCAGGTCGAGTTGGATTCCCTTGAGAATCTCGCGGCCTCCGACCGCGGCAGTGAGATTTTCGATCGATAGAGCGATGGTCATTCCGGGAGCTCCACGTAAACGTTGCCATCTTCGATCGAGACGACATAAGTCGGCACGGGCTTGGTAGCCGGAAGGCTCCGCGGTTGTCCGCTCGTCAAGTCGAAAGTAGAACCGTGACGCGGGCACTCAACCTCGTGGTCGAAGACCTCTCCCTCCGCAAGCGACGCTTCGGCATGGCTGCAACGATCGCCAATGGCGAATACCGAACCGTCGACAAGGAACACGGCGATGCGATGCTCGTCGACGTCGACCTTGAGCCCCACCCCGTCTTTGAGTTCGGAGAACTCTCCAACCTTCACGCGGTTCATCATCCGGCCCCGAGTTCGGCACGTACAAAACGCCGGTCGAGAACGTCGGCCAGGGCGGGCTGAAGCCCCTTGATCGGCAATCGATCGAGGATCTGACCGAAGAACCCACGCACCTGCAGCCGTTCCGCTCGCGGCCGGCTGAGGCCGCGGCTCTGGAGGTAATAGAGGTGGTCTTCCTCAAGGGGTCCTACGGATGATCCGTGACCGCACATGACGTCATCGCACAAGATCTCGAGGATGGGCACGGAATGGGCCTTCGCGTCAGCGGACAGAACGAGGTTTCGGTTCGTCTCGAATGCAGAGGTACCGATCGCCGGCTTCTCGATTCGGACCAAACCGGCGAACACCGACTGCGACTGGTCCTCCACAGCTCCCTTCAACAAGACCTCTGACGTCGACTTGCGGCCGCGGTGGGTCATGTTGATTCGATAGTCGAGGACCTGGTCTCGATGTCCAAAGAAAAGACCCATAACCTCCGCCGACGAACCTTGGCCGTTGAGTTCCACCCCGAGATCGAGCCGACCGAGCTTGCCCCCGAGACCTGCCTCTCCCAGCCGGAAGGAGGCGTCTCTAGCGAGACGGACTCGAAGCTGGACGATGCCGTACGTTTCGAGGCCGAGCTCCTGGACTGTCATCAGGCGGAGGTGGGCGCCGTCTGCGAGATCTACCTCGACCTGCGGAACGACCACAGAGTTGACATCGGACGGGCCCCGGTAGAACAGAACTATCGAAGCCTCGGCGTTGACCGCCAGTTTGATGGTGACGTGGGGGAAGGAAATGGCCCGATCGGTGACAGCCTGAATGTCGACGACGATGGGGTCGGTCACCGCCGCACCACGCGGAACATCGACCACCACGCCATCAGAAACAAAGGCGAGGTGAGCGGCCGCGAACTTGTCGATAGAAGGAGGAACCAGCCCCAACATCTCGACCCCGGCCCCCAGGAACGGTCCGCTCAGCGCGGTGGTACGGCCGTCGACAATTACGGCAGTGGCCGAGGCTTGAATCGAATTGAGAAAGGGATCCGTGGCCAACGAACTGCCCGGAACCTCGACAATCGAGTAGCCGGTGGGGTCCAGATCCGGATCCACGTAACGCCACAGCTCGTCGGCTCCCGTTGGCACCGGCAGCTCGTCATAGAGCTCCCAGGCCGCAGCCCGCCCGGAGACCGGAACGGACGCGTCGATAGAGTCTGAGGTTTGACGGGACAGGGGAACCACGAGGCCCGAATCGTAGTGAGTCCGAGCCTCAAGCCTCAAGCCCCAAGCCCCAAGCTCGAAAGGGCGTCGCACGTCTCACGTCACATGTCACACGAAACAACGGGGAACTTAGGCTTGAGGCTTGAGGCTTGAGGCTTGAGGCTTGAGGCTTGAGGCTTGAGGCTTGTGGCCCCCGCAACGCCCTGCGGGCAGGACCCA
>JANMST010000248.1:0-8277 GCA_031389635.1 Acidimicrobiia bacterium
AACGGGTAATGTGGGGTTTGGCTATTTTAATTTTTTTGTTTGGTGTTTTGTGGTGCGTGGTGCGCGGCCCCCCCTGTTGTGGGGGCCCCGACCGTGGCTTTGCGTGGTCGTGGGGGGAGCGCGAACTCCAGACGCACCTGCTCCTTGGAACCGCCGCCGGTTCGTCTCGGCCCCAAACCTCGAACCTCAAACCTCGAACTTCAAAACCCCCTAAACAGGCTTAAAGACCCACTGGACTCGGGAGTTTCGGCCCGTATTCTCTTCGGGAAGGCACTGGGCGGAAAAAGGCGGGTGGAATGACTCAGCTAATTGAGCGTGGGCGGGCAAGCGCGCCTGAAAAAGGTGAGCGCGTGCAGCTTCCCAACGATCAGGAGAGCACCGGGCGGTCCTTCGGCCCCGAAGAGCTCGAGCTCCTGCGGGAGGTTCTCAATAGCGGCACGCTGACCTCGACCAAAGGCACCATGGTTCGCCGGCTGGAGCAACGCTTCGCCGAGATCCTCGAAGTGCCCTACGTGAGAGCCTGTTCGTCGGGAACGACCGCAGTGCACGCTGCCATTGCAGCAGTCGACCCCGAGCCCGGTTCGGAGATCATCACCACTCCCATCACCGACATGGGCGCTCTTTCGCCAATCATCTTTCAAACCGCCATCCCGGTTTTCGCCGACGTCGATCCGGTTACCGGAAACGTCACCGCCGCCACCGTCGAAGATCGCATCTCGGACCGAACCCGGGCGATCGTCGTCACCCACCTGTTCGGCAACCCGGTGGCCGACCTGGCCGAGATCCGCGAACTGGCCAATTCCCGCGGGGTCCCACTGATCGAGGATTGCGCCCAGGCGTTCCTTGCCGCGATGGACGGCCAGCCGGTCGGGACCTGGGGCGACATCGGTTGCTTCAGCCTCCAACAGGGCAAGCACATCACGTGTGGTGAGGGTGGTCTGACGGTGACTTCCGATCAGTCGATTGCCCGCCATCTCAAGGTTTGGATCGACAAGGCCTGGCCCTACGGCGAAGCCAACCCCGACCACGAGTTCCTCGCCATGAACGGGCGACTCAGCGAACTACAGGGGGCGGTAGCCCTGGCCCAGATGGACAAGCTGTCGGTTGGTGTGAAGCGCCGGATCGAACTTGCCAACCGGCTGTCGAGCGCCCTCGACGGTCTTCCCGGCTTGACGACTCCCAAGACGGCGGCGACCGCGCGGAACGTCTTCTGGCGTTACCCGGTGCTGATCGATCCGAAGACTGTCGAGGGTGGCCCGCACGGTATTGCCGCCGACCTCGGCAGGGTGGGCATCGGATCGGCGCCCCGGTACATCCAGAAGCCGGCGTTCCAGTGCAAGGTCATCTCGGATCAGCGCACCTTCGGCGACAGCAGGTTCCCTTTCTCCCTGGCTCGACCCGAGGCAGTCGACTACTCGCCGGAGCGATTCCCCGGGGTCTTCGACTACCTGGACCAGGTGCTGGTTCTTCCCTGGAACGAACGGTTTGAGGGACACCACATCGAGTCTCTGGCGGCAGCCCTCTCCGAATCGATCCTCTCGAGAGCGGGGCAAGCGGCATGAAGGACGTACTCCGAATCGGACTGGTCGGGGCCGGTCGGATCGCCGCTTCCCATGGGGCTGCGATTAACAATGTGCCGGGCGCCGTGCTGTCCGCGATCGCCGAGCCCAATCCTGCGGCCCGCGAGGCAGTGACTTCGCAATGGGGGGTTCCGGGCTTTGGTGCTCACGACGAAGCCGGATTCGCCGAGCTTTGCGACGTAGCCATCGTCGCGGCACCTCCAGTGTTTCATACGCAGATCGCCATCGACTTGATGGCCGCGGGTCTCGACCTTCTCGTAGAGAAGCCGTTCGCGATCAACCTCGAGTCGGCCCGCCAGATGCTGGCGGCCGCCGACGAATACGCCCGGGTGATCGCCGTGGCCTCCAAGTACCGCTACTCGCCCGATGTTCGGGAAGCTCGCCGGCTGGTCGAAGAGGGCGCCATCGGGAAGATCCAATCGGCCGAGGTCACCTTCTCGAGTGAGTTTGATCCCGGCGAACGCTGGCACGCCATCCCTAGCATCTCCGGCGGCGGTGTCATTTCGGACAATGCTCCGCACGCTGCCGATCTGGTCAGGTATGTTCTCGGCCCGATCGAAGAAGTTGCGGCCTCCGAAGGTCCCCGACGTCCCGGCCTGGCCGTGGAAGACGAAGCGACCCTTCTCTTAGTGACGCCGCTGGTCGAGGTCATGACGTATCTCTCATGGCGCCGCCACATCGCCGCCCCGTATCTCAAAGTGATCGGCGACCAGGGCGTGCTGAACTTGGACTGGAAGTCCACCGAGCTCATCCGGCCCGGCGAGGTCAGCCAGTTCGGCACCGGTTTCGACAGGATGCGAGCCTTCCAATCGAACTTGACCAACTTCCTCGAATCGGTCTCCCGGCGGGATCTTCCTTCCGGCGCCCGAGCCGACGCGATAGCGGCGGTCGAGGTGGTCGTCGGGCTCTATCGCTCGCTTGCCTCCGGCGCTGTCGAGAGGGTCACAGCGCCGCTTTCGGTGAGTGCGTGAGATCAGGGCGAATCCACCCAACCGCTGTCATCGAGGACGGGGTGGAGATCGGCGAAGGCTCGGCGATTTGGGATTCGGTCCACATCCGCGGGCCTGGCACGTCGATCGGCTCGTCGGTCATCGTTGGTGAGAAGACCTACATCGCCTATGACGTCAGAATCGGAAACCGCGTCAAAATCAATGCATTCGTCTATATCTGCGCCGGTGTCACCATCGACGATGGCGTGATGATCTCAGCGGGGACGATCTTCACCAACGACCGCTTCCCGCGGGCGACGGGGCGGGATTTATCGGAATTGCTCTCTTCGGAGGAGCCGGAAGACATGCCCAGGACCCGGGTGGCGGCTGGGGCAACAATCGGGGCCGGGGCAATCATCGGGCCTGGGGTTGACATCGGGCACTTCGCCATGATCGGCATGGGAACTGTCGTGACGCGGTCGGTAGGCGACCACATGCTTGTTCTCGGCAACCCGGGACGGGTTGTCGGCCTTGTGTGCGCCTGCGGCCATCCCTGGACCAAAGAGCTTCCGGCCGAAGCTATGCGCGGGGTCTGCTCGAATTGCGGCCTGACCCTGGAATGGTCCAACGGGAGTTGCCGGGTGGCGAGCACATGACAGCGCGGATCGGGATCATCGGAGGCGGCATGCTGGGACTGGGAGCCGCCAAGCTCCTGGCCGAGGCGGGTCACCAGGTAACCGTGCTCGAAGCTGCCGACCATGTCGGCGGCCTGGCCGACCCCTGGACGGTCGGCGACCTGAAATGGGATCGGCACTACCACGTGATTTCACCTGCCGACGAAACTCTCCTGCGCCTCATCGACGACATCGGACTAACCAAATCGGTTCACTGGTCGGCCACCCGGACCGGCGTCTACGCCGACGGAAAGCTCTATCAGGTAACGACCACGATGGAACTACTCCGCTATCCGCCGCTCCGACTTACGGACAAATTCCGGCTCGCCCTCACCGTCCTGGTCGCCTCCAGGATCAAGGAAGCGAGCACGCTCGAGAACGTTCCGATTCAGGATTGGCTGACCAAATGGTCGGGGCGGCGAGCCTACGCAGTCTTCTGGAAACCACTTCTCAACGCCAAGCTCGGACCGGCCCACGAGACCGCATCCGCGGCTTTCATCTGGGCAATCGCCCATCGGCTGTATGCCGCCCGGCGCAGTGGACGCAAGCGCGAGGTGTTCGGCTGGGTCGGCGGTGGCTATCGGACGGTCCTGGCGGCGCTGGTCGACTACCTCGAGAGGGCCGGCGTCAACATCCTGACCTCAACCGCGGTTGCGACTGTCGCCTCGCGGGTCGAAAGGGTTCAGGTGACCGACTCCCATGGCAACAGCCACGACTTCGACCAGGTGCTTATCACCCTGCCACCGGCCATGGCGGCCGGTCTGCTCCCCGACTTGCCTCCGGATGAGCGTGACCGCCTCCTCGGGGTCTCGTACCTGGGAGTGGTCTGCGCCTCGATGGTCACCTCACAACCCCTCACCGATTGCTACGTCACCAACCTGATCGACCCCCAACCCTTCACCGGAATCATCGAGATGTCGTCTCTCATCGATCCCGAACAACTCAAGGGAAAGACCCTGGTCTACCTGCCGCGCTACGCACTCTCCGACGACCCGGTGTTCGATGAAGCCGACAGTTCGATCGAGGCTCGCTTCATCGGGGCCTTGGAAACGATGTTCGACCACTTCGACCGGTCCGATGTCGAGGCCTTTCGAGTCTCACGTGCCCGGTATGTGATCCCCCGGCCGATTCTGGGCTACAGCGAGACACTTCCCGCCATGCGCACGTCGATCCCCGGCGTGATCACGGCCAGTACGGCCCACATCATCAACGGGACCCAGAACGTGAACGAGGTTCTCGATCTGGCAACCCTGGCCGTCGCCGAGATCGGGTCCAAGTTCTCCGGCCAGACGACGTTGTCCACCCAACCATGAGGCCAGCGCGGCAGACAGCGTTGTCGCTCGATCTCGACAATCTCTGGTCGTACCTCATGGTGCACGGAGACGCCATTTGGAAGGATTACCCTTCCTATCTCGATCGAGTGGTCCCGGTCGCACTTGAACTCCTGGCGGAGCGCGGTCTGAAGATCACGTTCTTCGTCGTCGGCATCGACGCTGCCATGTCCGCCCACAAGGAGATCCTGGGGTCGATCGTCGAGGCTGGTCACGAGATCGGCAATCACTCCCATCACCACGAACCATGGCTCCACCGCTACCAGAAGGATGACCTCAAGAGGGAGCTGGAGACGGCCCACGAAGCCATCGCCATTGCCACCGGGGAAGAACCGGTCGGCTTTCGCGGCCCCGGCTACAGCATCTCCCCGGATGGCATCGGCCTGCTCGATGCGATGGGGTACTCCTACGACGCCTCCACGTTGCCGACATTCATCGGCCCGCTGGCCCGGCGGTACTACTTCCGTTCCGCCGGCCTAACACCGGAGCAACGGGCGGAGCGCGAGTACCTGTTCGGTCAAGCGCGGGAAGGTCTCCGGCCGATTAAGCCCTACCGCTGGCGTGCAAGTGACGGCGACGTCCTCGAGATCCCCGTCACGACCTCTCCCCTACTGCGACTGCCATTCCATCCGAGCTACTTCCTTTACATCGCCGAACGCTCCCCCGGCCTGGCGCGGGCCTACGTCAAGACCTCGTTGGCGATGTGCTCTCTGGCGGGAGTGACTCCGGCGCTCTTGTTGCACCCACTCGACTTCCTCGGTGGAGACGAGATCGGGGAGTTGGAATTCTTCCCCGGAATGCAAACCGATGGCGTCACCAAGAGAAGACGGGTCGGCGAGTACCTCGACCTTGTGGTCGACTACGGAAGCGTGATCTCGATGAACCAGTACGCCGCCGGGCTGGCAGGGCGAAGCCTCAAGGAGTTGGCGGCGCCCTGAACTCGGGTGTCGTGGGCGGGTTGACGAGCGACTCCGGGCCGGTCAGTTCCTTGATCGATCGACGGATCGACGTCGAGATGTGGAACATCTCCTCGAAGTAGCGCTTGTTCTGCGCCGACACCATCCCGGCCACGATGAGTTGAACGGCCACGATGAATGAGAACAATGTCGCATAGACAACGGCTTCCCGTGAGAAGACGTGGATCACCAAGAGAAACCCGAGGATCCCCGACAAGGCGAGTGAGAGCAGGCCCGGGATCATGAAGAACATGAAGGGCCTGAACAGGTAGCCAGTGAAGGCGAAGCCCAGCGTGATCCGTCGGAACCGCATGCCAGCGGAACGTCGGTCGGGCAGGTGGGACCAATCGAGATGGGCCGGGATCTCGATGATCCCCGCCCTCAGAATCTCCGCCTTGTAGATGATCTCGGCGTTGATCTCGTTGTCCATCGCCTTGAGGTTGAGCGAATCGAGAAATCGACGGTCGTAGGCCCGCACCAAGCCAGTGACGGTCCTGACACTGCTCTTGGAGGCCAGCGACAGGAACCGATTGGCTGTCTTGCTGACGAACAGTCGCGCTCCCGGAATGCCTGACGTCTTGCCTCCAGGCATATACGGTGAAGCGACCACCACCCGGGCCTTGCTCGCCCGGAGCGCATCGAGCATCCGTTCGATGTGATCGGGGGAATACGAAAGATCGGCATCAAAGGTGACGACGTAGTCGGTCTTGCACTGGGGAAACGCGAAGCGCAGCGCCTGGCCGATTCGAAAGTTGCGTGGATGACGAATGACCCTGACACCGGGAGTCCGGGCGGCGACGTCCAAGGCGATGTCGGCGCTGCCATCAGTGCTGCCGTCGTCGACGATCAGAAACTCCCACCGATATCGGTCGCCGAGGCCCTGCAGATGGGTGACCAGGGTCGCCAGGTTGGCCGCCAATAGAGCCGCCTCGTTGAACACCGGCAATACCAGGGTGAAAGACGGCCTCAGATCAAGGACTGGCTCGGTTGGGCTTGACAGATCCTGCAAGATCGGAATTGCTCTCTATGTCCGGCGTACTAGTCGGCAGGCGGCGAGAGGCAATTGAGAAGCTCGAACCCTCTGCTCGGAATTGCCCGTGCTCTGCGAAAGAGCTTTGTTCCCGCCGACCCGTAGAGTCGAAGCTAGCCCCTGGGGAGGTCCCATGACAGAGTTCATTCGGATCAATCGCCGGCTGTTTCTGTCCCGGCTGGGCAAGGGCACTATGGCCCTGGCCGTCCTCGGAGCCTGTGGATCTAACACCGGCGGGTCGTCTACGACGGCGGCGGCATCCACCACCGGCCCGGCGTCGACGGTCGGCTCGACCGCTACCACCGGCGCCTCGGCCGGGACGACCACGACCAACGCTGCTCCATCGCCCGTCCTCGCTGAATACCTCCAGGTCGACCTCGGGTTCGTCTCGGCCTACGTCGTAGTCCGCGGCTCCGAGGCCGCGGTGGTCGACACCGGGGTGTCGGGAAGCGAGGGGTCAATCGAGGCTGCCCTGGGAATCGTCGACCTGGGCTGGGATGCGGTCAGCCACCTCATCCTCACGCATCACCATCCCGACCATGCCGGCAGCATGCCCGCAGTGTTGAACGCCGCCGCCGCGGCGACGGGCTACATCGGTGAGGGCGACCTTGACAACGTCTCCGGGCCGCGGGAATTGCTCGGCCTCACTGACGGCGATGAGGTGTTCGGGCTCACCGTTATCGGCACCCCCGGGTATACCGCCGGCCACATCAGCCTGCTCGATTCCCTCGCCTCAGTTCTAATCGCAGGGGATGCCCTCAACGGCAACAACGGAGCCGTCGCCGGCCCCAACCCGCAGTTCAGCGAGGACCACAACGAGGCACTCGCAACAGTTGGGAAGATGGCGGGATTCGAGTACGAAACGCTCTATTTCGGGCACGGGGAACCGGTCCTCGAGGGAGCCTCGGCGCTCGTCGCCGGACTGGCGGAGAGCCACTGACCCCTGGTTGCGGGGTAAGGGCGGCCTCTATACTCCCGGCCTGATCAGTTTGGATGCGTCGGAAGCGTCTGACGCGCCCGCCCGTGGGGGTGTGGTGAAGCCTGGAGTTCACGCCGGCCTGTCAAGCCGGAGGTCGCGGGTTCAAATCCCGTCATCCCCGCAAATCGAGTCGCTGCCAAGCGGGCAGTTCGCGGCCAGGTAGCTCAGTTGGGAGAGCGACGGTCTGAAAAACCGTAGGTCGGCAGTTCGATCCTGCCCCTGGCCACCACTCAAATCGTCAATGCTGACAGGGGTTTTGACGGTTCAGGGTTTGAGGATTGAGATCCTCGAATCGGCGCCAGGACGCGCTGAGGACGCGTCTGCGAACGCCAAACCTCCTCCAGTCGCTCCGCCACAGCCTCGAGATCTTCTGTGAAGAGGTGGGTGTAACGGTCAAGGGTCTGGGTGGCGGTGGCATGGCCGAGGTGGCGCTGCACGGCTTTTACGTTGGCTCCGGCCGAGACCAGCAATGATGCCGCCGTGTGGCGAAGGTCGTGAGGGCGAAGGCCTTCGGGCATTCCTGACTCCTCGCACGCCGGCCTCCACACCCGATTGCGCCAGTTCGAGTTGCGTAGCGGCTGACCGTTGGGAGATGTGAACACCAGCGCCGTCGTAGTGCGGTCCACGTGGGTCGCCAGGTGCTCAGAGAGACGATCACGCAGGAAGGGCGGGAGGAGGATCGTGCGGTCCTGATGAGTCTTGGTGGGACCGAAATGAAGCTCACCGCTCACCTCTGCCATCGACTCTCGGATCTGAAGTCGGGAGTGGAGTAGATCGCACCGACCTCGCCGCAGCGCT
>JANMST010000356.1:0-4849 GCA_031389635.1 Acidimicrobiia bacterium
TGCGAACCGCGCGGGCGTTCCTCCTGGCAAGGCTCATAGCGCCCGACGACTGGGGTTTGATGGGCATTGCCCTCCTCGTCGTCCAGTTGATCACCAGCTTCTCGCAGACCGGGATCAGTTCCGCCCTCATCCAGCGCAAAGGCAAGCTCGAAGGAAAGGAGTTCGACACAGCCTGGACGATTGAGGCGATTCGCGGACTCGCGTTGACCGTGATCGTCATCCTGGCGGCGCCGCTGGCGGGGTCTCTTTTCCAGACCGCTGATGCGACCGACCTCCTTCGGGTCATGGGTTTGGGACTGGCCATCAAAGGCCTGGCGAACACCGCGGTGGTCGACTTCGACCGCGATCTTCAGTTTCAGCGCCGATTCGTTTACCGGACATTGCCACACCTAGTCGAGTTCATCGTCGCCATCACTCTCGCCTTCATCCTTCGCAACGCCTGGGCAATGGCGTTCGGTTGGTTGGCCGGCGTGACGACGTTCACGTTGTCCTCCTTCCTCGTACACGGCCATCGGCCCAGGCTGCGTTTCGTGCCCGCCGAGGCCCGCCAGATGCTCGCCTTCGGCAAGTGGATCTTCGGATCAAGAATGCTCATGTACGGGTTGCTCCACCTGGACGACATCGTCGTCGCTCGGGTAGGTGGCGCTGCCTCGCTGGCCTTCTATCAAATGGCCTACACGATGTCGCAAATGGCGGCGAGTGAGATCACCAACGTGACCTACACGGTCGCCTTCCCGGCCTACTCGAGTCTGCAGGACGAGCCCACTCGACTATCAAAGGCCTATCTACGGACCGTCCAGTTGGTGGCCCTCCTTGCCTTCCCGCTGACCGCGGGCATCTGGTTCATAGGTCCCGAGTTCGTGGACGCAATCCTGGGACAGCAGTGGCAACCGCTGCTTCCAGCCCTCGGCATCCTTCTTCTGTTGGGCTTGATACGCGCCATAACCGGTTCGGCCGAGCCCCTTCTGCAAGGAATCGGGCGACCCGCGGTGATCACCCGCAACCGCGCTCTGCAGTTGGCGATCCTGGTCGGACTCATCTACCCGATGACCACGCGCTGGGGCATCCAAGGAGCCGCCTGGGCCACCGCCATCGCCGGTGTGACCTCGATCTGGCCGCTGATCGTGGCCGGGAGGTCGTCGGCTATCTCGTGGTCAGGATTCGGGCGCGCCGTTGGTTTCCCAACTTTGAATAGCGCTCTGATGCTCGGTGCCCTGATCGGAACCGCCAGATCGGGACTCCTCCCGACCGGCGGATGGACCCTGGTATGGGCTCCTCTGCTGGGGATCTCGCTTTACGTCGGACTGGTGCTTCTGTGCCGTCGATTCCTCGGATACATGGCCGACGGCGCCTTTCTCGGTGGGTTCGGCAAAGAGGACGAGAAGGTCTCCAGCCAGGGGCCGGTCCAATGAGCGGCGTTCTCTGGGCATTTTCAATCTGGGCAGTCGTGCTTTTGGTCATCTACCTGCGCGAGCAGCGACGCCCCGCCAGCGACAGGAGGCTTTCGATCGAGACGGTGGCGATCGTGATCGCCCTGCTGGGAACTCACTCGATAGTCGGGGCCACCGATGCCGATGCCATCCTGGCGGATCCGGTCGCGGGCGAGCGAGCCCTGCGGGGCCTCCTCGCTGCCACCGCCCTCCTCCTCGTGGGCTTTCGGTTCATCCGCGCTCTACGAGCCAACGAGAACCACGGATACCGGGGTCTCTTTTCTCTAGCTGTTTACGTAGGCATCGCGGGCCTTAGCACTGCCTTTTCGGCAGCCCCGGTCGTCACCGCAGCCAAGACTTTCGAGCTCGGGACGGGGCTGATTGCCGTCGGCACCATCGCTCTCCAGTTCGACGGCCGCGACCGCCTTCGCAGGCTCATGAGCCTGATCGTCACCCTCGAGACAGCCCTGCTCGCCGTCGCCGTTATCGGGTTCTTCGCCCTCCCCTCCTTCTTCGCCCAACTCCAACCCAGGCCGGGCTTCATCTCACCTCTCACGATGGGGGCTCCCTACGCGCACCCCAATGCCCTCTCCTCGATGGGAGCACTCTGTGGCGTCTATGCCGTGGCTCGAATCCTACAAACTGTGGGCGCGGCGCGCGTCCGCTGGTGGGGCGTGGTGGTGCTCGGTCTGCTCGGAACCGTCCTTTCCTCAGGCCGCCAGGGTGTTGTCATCTGGATCGTCGGCGCCGCTGTGTTGCTGGTCTTGCAGCGACCGCGGGTCTTCGCCTTTCTGCTCGTGCCGGCCATCGCATGGATCGTCGTCTCGTTTGGAGCCGAGATCTGGGATGCCCTGCAACGCAACCGTCCGACGACCTTCACCACACTGACGGGCCGGACGATGTGGTGGGGCGCCGCCCTCGACGCCTGGCGGGACCATCCCTGGACTGGCTGGGGCTATGGCGTCGGCGGAAGGTTCGTCGCCCTCGAATCGATCGGGCGAGGAACCGTCTCCAACATCCACTCCGGCTATTTCGAGGCCCTGGTGGGTGTGGGAATCGTCGGAGTCATCCCATTGATCTACGCCGTCTTCCGCGCCGGCATCTGGTCTTTGCGGTCACTTCTCCAGCGCACCGAGATCGAGGTGGCGATCCTGATGGTGCCACTGGTGCTGCGGACCGGTGTCGCCCAGGGCTTCGGCGGGTGGCTCAACTTTGAACTCGTTTTGTTCGCATGCCTGGTCGCCCTGGCCGACATCGCCTGGATTCGGAAGAGAGCGGACCGCTATCCGATGGCTCCGATCCCACTTGATCGAGATACGACGGTCCGGGTCTAGTTCGAGGGTCAGAGACCCTTGTAGTTGGCAACCTGTCGCAGCGAGTGGACGATCTCTACTAGGTCGGCCGAATCGGCCATCACCGTGTCGATGTCCTTGTAGGCGCCGGGGATCTCATCGACCAACCGGTCGGCTACGTCATCCCGCCACGCTCTGCCCTCCATGGCCGCCCTGAGGTCGGCTGTGGTGAACTGCTTGCGAGCCTGGGTGCGTGACATCCGCCGGCCGGCCCCATGGGGCGAAGAGTTGAAGGCAGCCTCGTTGCCCAACCCTCGAACGATGTATGAGGCGGCTCCCATCGATCCGGGAATCAGTCCGAGGTCACCTTTCCGAGCCCGGATCGCTCCCTTGCGGGTGAGCAGCACGTTCTTGCCGCCGTGGCTTTCGACCGTGGCGTAGTTGTGGTGGCAGTTGATCTGAGTGAGATCCGGGAACGGAGTATCAAGGGCAAACAGCCGCGCGAGTTGGTCGTACGCATAGATCAGCATCTGTTGACGGTTGGCGGCGGCGTAGCCCTGGGCCCAGTTGAGCGCCGCCATGTATTCGTCGTAATGGTCGGTGCCTTGGGCGAGGTAGGCGAGATCCTTGTCGGGAAGGGTGATGTGCCACTGTTTCACCTGTTCCTGAGCGGTCTTGATGTGACGTCGAGCGAGTTGGTTGCCGATGCCTCTCGACCCGGAATGGAGCAGAACCCAGGCGTGATCGGTCTCATCGAGGCAAAGTTCGAGGAAGTGGTTGCCTGATCCGAGCGTGCCGAACTGGGCGATGGTGGTCTGGCGCTGCTTGTCGTGCAGTGGGAAAGGGTTGGCCTCGAGCCAGAGCTCGCCGGGATCGTTGCCCTTCTCGTGACCCTTGCCAACCCCAGCCGGAATCCGACGAACCCAACTGGCGACTACCTCTTTCAACGTGCCAGACGTGAGAAGGTCACGGTCTACCGGAACCGACAAAGCCGCCATTCCGCAACCGATGTCGACCCCGACCGCAGCCGGAATAACCGCGCCCTCCGTGGCGATGACGGAGCCGATGGTCGCCCCGAGCCCGAAGTGGGCATCAGGCATGAGAACCACAGGCCCGCGTATGAACGGCAGCGACGCGGATAGGGCGGCCTGGTCGAGAGTGTGATCATCGACGATCGAAGCCCAGGAGAGAACATTGGGACGAGGCCGAGTCGGCACAGAGTGAGTATGCCCGGAAGGCTCCAATGTTCCCGCGTGGCGGCGGCCTCAAGCCTCAAGCCTCAAGCCACAAGCCAAACCCCATAGGACGTGAGACATGGGACATGCGACGCCCCTCACCCCCGATGCGTCGAAGCTTGAGACTTGGGGCTTGAGGCTTGAGGCCCGTGCCGCGCGGCGACGGTGAACCTGCCCGCTAGCGGCGAGGCGAGTCTTCGCGGCCGCCGGAGGCTATTGAGACCAGGCCGTCGCCGAGGATGTCTTTCATCGATCCTCCGGTGGCGGTCATCTGGGCGCGAATGGGCGACTTGTTGTAGATGTAGCCGGCGATCGGGGTTCCGATGAGGTCGAGGCGGGCCGTCAACTCCTCCAACTCCTTGGCGGAGGTTCCATGCTTGACCACAACCACCAGGGTGTCGGCATATGCGGCCACTGTCGAGGCGTAGGCCACCTGGAGCAACGGCGGTGCGTCGACGAACACCAGGTCGTAGGTGTTGCCAACACTCGCGAATAGTTCCCTGGCACCCGGAGACCGGAGTGTGTCGGCCGCGATCGATGGCAATCGACCGCGACTCAGAAGACCCATCGAGACTCCATTCCCAAGCTGGATTCTCTGGATGGAGGTTTCCAGCGGACGTCCGACTTCGACCACGTCGGTGAATCCGGGCGGGGGGTGAGGACTTTCCCCACGCAACAGATTGGACGAATCCTGATTCCCGAAGTCGCAGTCGATCACCAATACAGAGTGGCCCTGACGGGCAGAGGCGAGAGCCGTGTTGATAAGTGAGGTCGACTTGCCATGGCCAAGCGTGGATGACACCACCATGACCACCTTGGCGCCCTGTGCGCGCATCTGGAGCTCGAGGGAGGCGGCCGCAAATCGATACGCCTCGGCGGCCACGGACCGCGG
>JANMST010000305.1:0-4131 GCA_031389635.1 Acidimicrobiia bacterium
CGTCGATGCCGTTCAGCACCGTCATCGCGCGTGTCCATCGGTCACCGGGAGACCGGCCTCCTGCCATGCCTTGATTCCGCCATCAACGTGGGCCACGTTGGTGTAGCCGAGCTGGCGCAGAGTGACCACCGTCAGAGCGGAACGGCCACCAGAAGCGCAGTAGAGGACTGTGCGGCGTTTGGGGTCGAACTCCTCACGGTGATACGGGCTGGTTGGGTCGGCGTAAAACTCCACCATCCCCCGCGGGGCCTGGTGGGTATTCGGGATGGCGCCACGTACCTCCCGCTCTTCCGGCTCGCGGATGTCGACGAAAAGAGCGACGCCCGGCTCGTATTCGGCAAAAGCCTCCGCCGGCGTCAGGTTCTCGATGCTGGCCTTCGCCTCGGCGACCATCTGGGCGACTGTGCTGGTCATGAAGCTCTCCTTTTCTCGCACGGGGCCCGTTCCATGGAGAGAATCTGAGACTGGCGTGTGACCGAGCGTGTGACGAAGACCGATAGTTCTAAGTGCGGGCTAGCTCGAGTCGGGCGATCACTTGTGGGCGGGGAGAAGAACCGAGAATGGCACGGTATGACCACCATGGTCCGCCACCGATGTGTTGGTCCTCTACGGGGAGACGATTGTCGAGACGTCAATGACGATGGCGACGCACAGCATCACGAGAATGACACCTATGAAGGTGGTGTAGTACCAGCGGGCTCGGTGGTCGGCGATCCAGAAGCGACGGACCCCCCTGATGCCTATCACAACGGCGAACGATGAGAGGGCAATGCTGATTGGGGCACCGATCGTGTCTAGCAGCGTGACAAACGGTGTCAGGATCGGGACCAAAAGGTAGGTGATCGTGCACCGAACGCCGGACACCACGATCGCAGTCGTTGTCGACCGACGCGCACCAATGATGGCATGCTTGTCGACAATGTCGCCCACACGCAACAGCCCGCGCATGAACCGGTCACCACGCGTGCGCCGGGGTTGGACGTGGACGATGCCGCTAATGGCTCGTCCTGCCAATCCGTGAGGGAAATGCTGATGTGCCCGACATGTTGACAGCGGCGTCGGCGGCGAGGACATTCTCGGCCGCTCTCCGACCCGAATCGACACATTCGTTGAGACCAATGCCATGAAAAGCGGCTCCCGCCAAGGCGAGCCCGGGATGGGCGGCCAGAGCCGATTCCGCCCTGACCACGCGGTCGACATGGCCGAGGGTGTATTGGTGGAGACCCCCATCCCATGAGTGGGTTCTGACCAACACCGGATGAGCAGTGAGGCCGATAAGCGCTGCGAGTTCGTCCCGGACAACGGCGCACAGTCGGTCGTCTCCAGCCACGGCCAGTTCTTGCCCGTTGGGCCCACCGACGAATGCGCGCAGAAGTGCAAATCGTCTGTCGGGAACCCTCCCCTCCCACTTGTGTGAGACATAAGAGACTCCCATGATCCGTCGCCGGGCTGCGGACGGCACGACGAAGCCCGAGCCGAACAATGGGGGAATCTCGTCGGTGCGATATGCCAGGGTGACCGTCGCCGTTGCGACTTGGTGAATACCAGCTATGGCCGCGGCTGCGTCCGGGACTAACTCTGCCAAGAGTCCGGCAGTCTCCCTGGCGGGGGTGGCAAGAACCACAGCAGAGGTCAGGAGTACGGTCCCGTCGTCCAGAGAGAGGCGGTAACCGGCATCTTCGTCACGGGTTAGGCGGGTCACCGCCACGCTGGTCTTGACGGAAGCGCCGCTCAGGGCGCGTATCAGCGCAGCGGGGAGCCCTGCCATTCCTTCCTTGAAGCTGGCGAAATAGCTCAGGCCGTGGTCCGATGTCGGCTTTGAGGCAGCCGACCGAGCGGCCAGGATCAGGCTTCGGTGCCTTCTTTCCATTTCCAAGAACCGGGGAAAGCTCGCCCGAAGGCTCATCGAGGAAGGCTCGGCGGCGTGGATGCCTGCGATCAGCGGCTCGGCGATCCGTTCAAGCACCTCGCGGCCGAGCCGCCGGACCACGAACGACTCGAGGCTCTCGTCATCGTTGATTTGCCTGGGCAGGACCAGATCGGCGAAAACCCGCAGTTTTCCCTTCCAAGAGAGGAGCGATGAACGCAATAGCGGTGACAGCCTGGAAGGTGCCATCAGTAGCAGACCGTCTGGGAGCGGATGGAGCCGGTCACCCCACCACACGTACGAGCCGCGGTGCTCCGGGCGGCTCGAGATCACCTGTTCGCTGATGCCGAGGTCGTCGGCTAGCTCGATCAGCGAACCCTTACCGGAAACGAAACTGTCGGGTCCGCCCTCGATCAGGAAACCGTCGAGCTGCTCGGTCACGACTTTTCCGCCGAGGCGGGACGACTTTTCCAGGACCGTCACCGTGGCACCCGCCTTCAAGAGACGGTGAGCGGCTACGAGGCCGGAGATCCCCCCTCCGATGACGACGGCCGTCGGCCGGTGTCCGACGTCAACCACTGTCTGAGTTGGCGATGATCACATCAGCCAGGTGGTTGATAAGGCCGGCGTGTTCGTTGAGGCACCGGCATCTATGGAACGCCAGCCCCAAAGCTTGAGCATGGGCACGATGCTCGATGTCGTTGTCGTAGAGCGTCTCGACATGGTCGGATATGAATCCGATCGGGTCGATCAGCACAGACGTGGCTCCGTTCCCTGCCAGTCGCTCCATCACCTGGTCCACCGATGGTCCCAACCACGGTTCCCGGGCCGCCGCGCTGACACTCTGGTAGGCGAGATGCCAGTCGGCGAGTCCGAGACTTTCGGCAACCTTCCCGGCGGTGGCCGCAAGCTGATCGGCGTAGGAATCACCCTGCTCGATCATTCGCTCCGGAAGGCTATGGGCGGCGAAGATCACCGGAGTGTCCTCAGGCGCGAGATCTACGGCATGAGCCAACATATCCGCAAGGGCATTCAGGTAACCGGCCGCCATGTTCCAGTCAGGGGCGAAACGGAGCCGAGGGCCTCGCCCGTTGAACAGTTTCGCAACGGCAGCTTCGTAAGCGTCGGTCGACACTTCGCACCGGTACGGGGCCAGGCTGATCACAGTGAGGTCCTTGACGCTCTCATCAATGATCTGAGTCGCGGCCTCGGCGATGGTGGGCCGGGCATGCAGCATGCCAACGCGGACCTCCGCCTCGAGACCCCGCCGCTTCAACTCTTCACCGACGAGGACCGCCTGACGCCGGGTGGTGGTCGGCAGCGGCGAGCCGCCACCGATTGCCTGGTAGCGGTTCGTAACAGACTCGACCACGCCTTCGGGAGGCCGCCGACCTAAGACGCTCTCGACGAAGGCGGGCACCTCCTCGAGCGACTCGGGTCCGCCGAACCCGACCAGCAGCACCGAAAGGGAACGATCCTCAGTCATCCAGCCACTCGAGCAGATTCTCAGGCAGTAGACGTCGACCAACATAGAAGGGCCCAAATTCGGCGAACCGGGCGCTCACTTCGTCGAATCGCATCTCGTAGACGAGCTTCTTGAACTCGAGGGGGTCGTCCGAGAACAGGGTTACTCCCCATTCCCAGTCATCGAGGCCCATCGAACCGGTGACGATCTGCGTCACCCTTCCTGCGTAACGGCGTCCCGTCCGCCCGTGCGCCCGCATCAGCTCGGCCCGCTCCGAGGCCTCCAGGGTGTACCAGTTGTCGGTTGGCTGTCGCTTCTTGCTCATGGGGTAGAAGCAGACGTACGCGGAGTGGGCCGGTATCTCGGGGTAGAGCCGCGCTTGCACAAAGGGGCTGTCCTCGATGTTCTCGGCGGTTCCCTCGGGAGCGCCGTGACGGCTGACTTCGGTCACCGAGAGATAGGAGTAGGGACGGGTCGCATAGGAGGCCAACATCGTGGCGTCGAAGGCTCGCTCCAACTCGTGGAGCTGGCCAACCTCGGGCCGGAGATGGAACATGAGGAGGTCGGCCTTATGCCCGATCACGCTGTAGGTAACGCTTCGTCCGGCCCGGTCCACATCTAACCGCTCGAAGGAGGCGAGAAGGTCGGTGGCTTCCGCCAAAGCCTTCTGCTGTTCCTCTGCCGCCAGGAGCTTCCATGCCATCCGGTCCAACCGACGGAAGTCATGGAGGGCAAACCAGCCGTCAAGGGTCTCCGGGGCGGTCATACGGTTTTAACCGCTTCTTTCGATGGCGTTGCC
>JANMST010000349.1:0-18088 GCA_031389635.1 Acidimicrobiia bacterium
ACGCCAGACGCCAGACGCCAGACGCCAGACGCCAAAACTATTCCGCTGGCACGACTCCTAACGCCGTCCGCAGCTTTGTTACCCGTCCCGCGTGGTCGGTGTGGTTCACCGGTGGGAGGGGGTGGCTGTTGGTCACCGGCAACACCACGAAGTGTGGACCTTGTTCGGTGAGCAGTCGGGGCAATTCTGCTTCGAAGGCTTCGAGGGTTTCCAATCGCTCCACTTTGCCGGTGCCCTGGCTGCCGCCGTTTTGGATTCCGGAGGCTCGGGCCATTGCACCGAAATCAACTCCCGCGGGTAGGCCCTGGCCGCCGGTCATCTCATAGCTTCGGTTCTCCAGCAACAGCACCAGGAGATTGGGGGGGCCCAAGCGACCGATCGTTGTGAGCGATCCGAGACTCATTAAAAGACCGCCGTCACCTTTGAGGACGATTGTCTTCCTCTCCGGTCTCGAAAGTGCGAGACCCAATCCGAAGTCGGCGGCATGCCCCATCCCGAAGGCCAGAAAGTCAAAGTCGAGGTCATCGTTGGACACCAGCGGCCATTGCAGGGTGGCGGTCATCGTCATGATCACGATCTCGTCGGTTCTCCGATCCGCCAGCGCACGGAAAAGGTCCAGCCTCTCAATCATGTTCGGAACGGCCATCCAAAGACTGCGGCTGCCGGCATCGAAGCCTCGGCGGCGATTCGATCGATCTCATCGAGGGCACCGAGGTCTTCCTCTTCCATCATGAGCCGGTAGGGAATTCCCCAGGCGCGGAGGATGGGCTCGGTGTAGGTGAAGGCGGAATCGATAGGAAGACGGCCAGCCATGGCACCCGGGTACCCCCTCCACCCCACCATCATCCGGAGCGGAATCTTCGGGCCGAGCCCGCAGCCGCGGATGCTGTCACCGGCTTCCATCATTCCGGTGTTCTGCAGTATCAGGAGCGGCCGGGCGCCGCCCACCCATAGCCCGGCCGCAATCGCCACCCCCTCTCCCTCTCGCGCCGGCGATACGACGTGAACATCGGGACGAGTCACCAGGGCATCGAAAAGCAGGCGAGTCTCGCCATCGGGAATGATCACAACATGGCTAAAGCCCAGGTCGACTATGGCTTCGACCGTCTTCGAGGCGCTGAGTCCGGTAGCCACGGTCACCCCAGGTCGAAGCCAAGTCCAAGCCGCGAGTTCCAACGCGTCAGCTGATCCATGAGGGCAGGAGTGATCGGAATACCGAGATCCCGATTCTCCGCCTCAGCTATCGCCTCGGGCTCCCCGGGGATGAAAATTCGATCGTGTCCTGGCGCCCGACCGGACTTCCGGATGAGGGCGAATGTGTCCGCCATGTCTGCCTGGACCTCGGCGCGGGGCCGAAACCCGTCGATCTTGATAGCGCCCATGAAGTGGCCCATCGCCGAATGGGCGTCGCCGGAAGCACCGGCGATTCGGTCCGCCAGGCTGCCCCCGGGCAGCGCCCCGCACAGCAACTCGACCATGAGTGACAGCCCGTAGCCCTTGTGACCACCGATCTCGTCACCCTCCCCCCCCAGCGGCAGTAGGGGAGCGTCGTAAGAAAGAACACCGTTCTCGTCGAGGATCGGCCGGGCACCAGCCTCGGCCACCCATCCCCTCGGTATGTCCCGCCCTTCCCTCAGGGCGGTTTCCACTTTTCCAACTGCGACGGCCGAAGTCGCCATGTCGAGAAAAAAGTCGGATTCGTCGGGTCCGCCGGCGATGGTCAGCGACAGCGGGTTGGTCCCGAGGATCGACTCGTCCGAGAACGTGGGCGCCACCCGCCGACCGCTGTTGGACATGCTGATTCCCATTAACCCGGCCGCCATTGCCCGGCGCGCCCAGTAGCCGGCGTAGCCGAAGTGGCTGCTGTCGCGAACCGCCACAAACCCGGAACCGAATCTGCCCGCCATGGCCATCGCTTCATCCATCGCCCGGGCCGCGGCGACGATCCCGATGGCGTTGTCACCATGGAGGAGACCGGTGGTGTCACTGCCCTGATTGAAGCTGAGCTCGGGTTGCCTGTTGATGGTGCCCTTCTCCAGCCGGACCAGGAAGAAGCTCATCCGGGCGACGCCGTGGCTGCGAATTCCTCGCAGGTCGGCGCTAGTCAGGACATCGGCGACCAGATCGGCATCGGCCTCGGGCACACCGGCTGCCTTGAAGGCAGCGGCCACGAAGTCCTGGACCGTCGCTGCAGGCATGCGAACGGTCCCTTCTGGCAAAGTCAACGATTCAACCAATGCCTCTCCGGAGTTCCTTGGGCCGGGATCATACGATGCATCGTGCAGCCCATTGGAACTGAAGGGCGGAGGGGGCGGCGGGCCGCCATCGTGCTGGCGGCTCTGATCGCCGTCGCTGGCATGTTCGTCTTCTTCGACTGGACCTCCGGCGCGCGGTCGACAGTGGTCTGGGCCTTCGCACGTCAACCGGAGGGCGTTGTCCACGTCGACAGCCTGGTGGCGACCGCGGACGGGTTCGCCTTTCTGGCCCGACCGGTACAGGGAGACATGACTCTTTGGACCTCTTCCAATGGCATCGCCTGGTCGGGGCGGGGCATCTCGGGCTCACCCAACCGCCTTCTGGTGGACGGGGACGACCTTCTCGCCTTTGCCGGGAGATGGGTGATGCGATTGGGACAGGATGAAGAGGAACAGCCGGAGGCGTCGAGGGTCGACCTGCCTCTCCTGATAAGGGTCGGTTACGGCTCCGGGCGGGCGGGCCTCGTGGTCGGCTCGAACGGCATGGTGGCCCAGGCGTTCACCGGCGATGTCTTCTGGGCACCCAACAGCTCCGGCGAGGAAGGAACGGCATCCGACTTCGAGCTGGTGGTGGCGGCGCCGAGTTGGGGGGAGGCGATCGGAATGCCGACCGAAGCCAGGTGCGACCCTCCCACGGTCAGTTCGGTCGACTTGCCACCGATCGTGGCTACCCCCGATGGCTTCATCACACTGGTCTCGGTCGGCGGAGCCGATCCGTTCGGAATTTGGCCCGTCTGCGAGCCCGAAGTGTGGTCGTCGCCCGACGGAAGGGCCTGGGAGCGCCTGGGCGAGGGCACGCCTTTTGGAGATGGCGCCTACGTATATGACATGGCTTGGCGGAACGGCCGCCTCATCGCGGTGGGCGGGATCGGCATCGATCAGGGTGCCCTCTGGTTCTCCGACGACGGTCGCTCCTGGACCCGGGGAGAGCAGTTGCCCTCCGATGATGACTTCGAGTTGCGAGAGGTCGCGGGCGGAGGGCTGGGATGGGTTGTCCTCGGCGAGTGGTCGCATCGACCGGGCCTGACGGGATGGGTGTCCCCGGACGGCGAGTGTTGGAAGCCGCTGCCTCGCCATGTTTCTCCCCGGCAGGCCGCCGTCGGTAACGACCGGATCGTGCTCGCCGAACAAGGTGCGTTCCCCCTCATGTGGGTGGGAATAGCCACGGGCGGCCGCGGACTCGGTTGCGATTGAAGGTCCTCGTTGGGATAATCCAACCGTCCCATCAGGACGGTCGCCGTCTCAGGCTGCGAGACAGCGAGGCGTGCGAAGAACTTGCAATCAGAGGTGGTGTCGATGGCGGTCCGGACCGGTGCTCACGCGCTCGTCGAGTCGCTCATGGCCGAAGAGGTAAACACCCTTTTCGGCATCCCCGGAGTGGGAACCCTGGCCGTCTACGACGCCTTCCTCGATCATCCGGCCCTCCGCCACATCGAGGTGCGCCATGAACGGGGGGCGATCTTCATGGCCGACGGCTACTCCCGCGCCTCTGGCCGCGTAGGCGTCGCCTTCACCTCCGGCGGTCCCGGAGCCCTCAACACCCTGACCGCCATGGCGACCGCTTTCAACGACAGTGTTCCCATTCTCCATGTGCTCAACGAGAATCCGGCTTCCGTTCGACGCAAGGGTCTGGGCCACTTTCACGACATCTCCGACCAACTGGGGGTATTCCGGCCGGTAACCGGCTTTACCCAGCAGGTAGCGCTGGCTGATGAAATACCTGCCGCGATCCATCAGGCGATGTTTGCTCTTAGGAATCGTCGACCGCGTCCGGCGTTAGTCGAAATCGTCGGCGAGGCCCTGACCGCCGGTACCGATGCCGAGACCTTCCACCGGGCCGCGGCTGTTCCCCGCGCTCCAAGGACGGAGTCGGTGCAGGCCGCGGTCGCGCTTTTGGCCGGGGCCAAGCGCCCGGTGATCTGGGCAGGCGGGGGCATCGCTACCACGGCCGCCGCCGATCAGCTTCAACGGGTCGCCGAGATGCTCGGAGCTCCGGTCATCACCACCCAGAAGGGCAAGGGTGGAATGAGGTGGGACCATCCGCTCCACCTCGGCAACTGGGCCAACGAACTCCCGGTGCGCCAGCTTCTCGCCCGGTCGGACGTCATGCTGGCGGTGGGGACCAGATTCTCTTACTTCCCTACCGGCGGATGGTCACTTCGAGTACCCGACACCCTGATCCAGATCGACCTCGACCCGGCCGAGATCGGCCGCAACTATCGGGCGACGGTCGGCGTCGTCGGCGACGCCCGCCTCTCCCTCGAGGCGATCGGCGACGCTCTTGCCTCGTCGGGCTTCGAGGGAAACGTGTGGCGCACGGCCGAAGTGAGTGAGTGCCGGCGGCGGATCGAGGCCGGAGTCGGTCGTCCCGTTGAAGTCGACGTGCTCGACCAGATGCGATCAGCCCTTCCGGGCAATGCCCTCGTTTTCAACGATCCCACCACCATTGCTTTCTGGGCCCGCTCGTGCTGGTCGACGGAACTTCCCCGGACCTGGTTCGTTTCCCTCCGGGTTTGGAACTCTCGGCTACGCGTTGCCGGCCGCCATCGGAGCCAAGGTGGCCCGACCGGACACCGTGACGATCGCCGTTGCAGGGGATGCCAGCGTGATGTTCACCATCCAGGACTTGATGACGGCCGTCCAGGAGAAGATCCCGGTGGTCGTGATGGTTTTCAACGATCGCGGGTACGGGGTCGAACGACGCCACCAGGACCATCTCTACGGACGGAGGTCCGGGGTCGACATCGTCCCTCCCGACTTCGTCGCGTTGGCCAAGGCCTTCGGCGCCCGGGGTTTGTCGGTGAGCGATCTCTCGAAGGTCGGAGCAACCCTCGAATCGGTGCTAGATACCGACGAAACCGGTCGTGATCGAGGTCCCCAACGAGTTTCGCCATCCGGGCTACGGATCTTTCGCCAACTGGGACGAGCAAGAAGCCCGTGACCCACAGACCGACGAGTCCAGACAGGAGCGCTGAATGCCGACGATCGATCTACACGCCCACGCCATCGTCCCCGGGGCATTATCCGAGATGCACGCCGCCCACCCCGATCACGGGCCGGTGCTGACCGAGGACGAAGGGCAGTCCTATCTGTCCTATGCCGGGCGAGAGCGATTGGGACCGCTGCCCAAGGCGATCTTCGATCCTGCCTTGCGTCTGGCCGACATGAACCAGCAGCGAGTAGATCTCCAGATCATTGCCATCCCGCCCCCCAACTTCTACTACCACATCCCCGCCGGAGTCGGCACCGACTTCGCCCGTATCCAGAACAATGCCCTCATCGCTTTGAGCGAGACCCAACCGGACCGTTTCCACATGTTCGGAACGCTCCCCCTCCAGGACGTCGGAGCCTCGTTGGCGGAGGTCGAGCACCTCGCCTCCCATCCTCGTGCCCGTGGCGTCCAGATCGGCTCCAATATCGATGGGGTCGATCTCGACGACCCGCGCTTTGAGCCTCTCTGGGACGACCTCGAAGAGCGCGACTTACCGGTCTGGATCCACCCCGACCAGAGATCCATCGCCGGCGCCGACCGCCTCAAGAGCTACTACCTCCAGAACATGGTCGGACTCCCCCTCGAGTCCACGATTGCGGCCACCAAGTTGATATTCGGAGGAGTGCTCGAACGCCACCCGGGCCTCCGTTTCGGCTTCGTCCACGGTGGTGGGTTCGCCCCCTACCAGGTGGGCCGCTTCGATCATGGCTGGTCGGTGCGCCCCGAACCGAAGCGAGTCACGTCCGAAGTCAGCCCGGGTCACTACTTTCGAAGGTTCTACTTCGACTCGTTGACCCACGACCCCATCTCCCTCGAACTGCTCGGAAAGCGGGTTGGTTGGGGCCATGTGGTCCTCGGCAGTGACTACCCCTTCGACATGGCCTCGACCGATCCGGTCGGCGGTGTCGACGCCATCGATCTCTCGCCCACCGATCGAGCGGCGGTGCTGGAAACGAACGCCCACGACTTTCTCCGAGCGCTATCGGGGACGACCCGATGAGAACCGCACGACTGGGAAGCCTGGAAGTTTCGGTTGTCGGCCTGGGATGCAACAACTTCGGCCGCGCCCTCGATCAGGCAGGATCGCGGATCGTGGTCGAAAAGGCCCTCGAGGACGGAATCAATGTCTTCGATACCTCCGACAATTACGGCGAGGGACGATCCGAGTCGTATCTCGGCGCGGCCCTCGGTGACCGCCGCGACCGGGTCATTATCGCCACCAAGTTCGGGATGCCGATTCCGGGCGTCCCCGACTCCGGTGGCGCCGCCCGCAAATACGTCAGAAAGGCCGTCGAGCGCAGCCTCGATCAACTCGGCACCGACTACATCGACCTCTATCAGCTTCACAGGCCAGACCCGGAGGTGCCGATCGCCGACACCCTGGCCGAGCTCACCGCCCTGGTCGACGAGGGCAAGGTCCGGGAGTTGGCCTGCTCGAACCTCGACGCCGAACAACTATCGGAATCCGCCAAGATCGCTCGGACTCTCGGCCTACGCCCGTTCCTCGCCAACCAGATCCAGTACAGCCTCCTCCACCGGGCTCCAGAACACGATGGCTCGATCGAGGTGTGTGAACAAGAACACGTGGCGCTTCTGCCTTATTACCCACTGGCGTCGGGAATGCTCACGGGCAAGGCCCGCCGCGGCCAGGCCATCGAAGGCCGGTTGCAGATGGAGCGGTATCAGGGGTTCCTCACCGACTCGAACTTCGAGGTAGTGGAGGCTTTGCGGGCTTTCGCCCTCGAGCGCGAGATCAAGATGGTTCAGGTGGCCCTGGGCTGGTTGCTGGCGAAGACATTCGTGCCCTTCGTAACAGCCGGGGCCACGAAGCCGGATCAAGTCACCGCCAACGTCGCCGCGGCGGAGTGGAATCCTTCGGAAGACGACCTGGCAGCTTTGGATGTCATCACTCGTCCGGCTGAGACGCCAGACGCCGGACGCCAAACGCCAGACGCCAGAAGAAACCCATGACTGCCAAGCGCGATCCCGGGGACACCTTGGCCGACCGGATCGTCAAGGTAATCGAGGCGGTCGTCGACGCCGGGGAGCCGGTTGGCCCCCGCGGTCTCGCTCGCACCGCCGGCATCGACCGCAGCGCCGTCGGGCGAATCCTTCAACAACTCGGGGACCTCGACGTACTGGAACGGAAGGCGGACGGCTACGTTCCCGGACCCCGCCTCTTCGTCCTCGGACGGATCCTCACAGCACTCGACGCCCTTCCCAATGCGGTCCGTCCTCTCCTCGGCCGCCTCGTGGCCGAGTTCGACGAGACCTGTTACGTCTGCACCCTCCATGGCGATACCGCCGTTTTCACTCATGAGATCCAGAGCTCCAAACCGCTCCGGTTCGTGGTCGAGCTGGGTCGTCCGGTTCCCCTTCATGCCGGCGCTGCCGGGCGAGCGATTCTGGCGGGCTTGTCGAGAGCGGAGATCATCTCCCTGATAGGAGAGGCACCTTTGGCGGCCTTGACCCCCAACACGATCCGCGACCCTGCCGAGATCCTCGATCGGGCGGCCGGTGACCGAAACCGGGGCTACGCCGTGAGCGCCGAGGAGCGGGTGTCGGGCGGCGCATCGGTGGCGTCACCATTCTTCGATCACACGAACCGTTGCCAGGGCTCGGTGGTGTTCACCGCCCCTTTGACCCGCTTCGACCCGGGCCACAGTGATGAGATCGGGCAAGCGGTCGCTGCCACCGCCCGAGAGTTGTCGAATCGCCTCGGCTTTTCGGGTGAATACTCATGGCACACGGAACCGACCCCATGACCTCGAGAACCGGATTGGGAATCATCGGGACCGGTCGTTGGGCCGATGCCCACGCCGAGGCCGCGGCCCGAAGCAATGAAGTGAAGATTGTGAACTGTTTCAGCCGGTCTCCCGAGAAGCGCTCGGCATACGCCTCCAGACACGGATTCGAACGGGTCTCCGATTCGATCGAAGCCCTTCTGGCTGACGACGGGGTCGAAGCAGTGATCGTCTCGTCCCCGAACGACAGCCACGCCGAACACGTCGCCCGGGTAATAGCGGCGGGCAAGCCTGTCCTGGTTGATAAGCCGTTGGCCCTCAGCGTGGCCGAAGGCCTGGAACTGGCCCGGGCAGCATCCGGCCAGGCCCCGGTTGGTGTGGCCCACAACGCCCGGCGATTGGCTGGACACAGGGAGGCCCGAGACTGGATTGCATCGGGCACGGCCGGCGTCGTGAGGGTCGCCCACGCCGATTTCTCCAACGCTCGGGGAGCCAGCCTCGCCGGAGATGCCTGGTACCGAACCGCCCGGGGATCGGAAGCCGGGGTTCTGATTCAGGTCGGCATCCATCCGATTGAGACCTTGCTCTACCTGCTCGGCCCCGCCGTCTCGGTCAATGCCAGATTCGCCTACGACACTCTCGGGCCCGGGATGCCGGATGTGGCTATTGCGATGATCACCCATCGCGGTGGGGCGATGTCGACGCTCTCGACCAGTTGGACGACACCAAGCCACTACGTGCTCGACCTCCAGGCGACAAACGGCAACCTGGAGTATCGCCTCGACCACTCAAAGTGGAAGAGAGGCGACGTCGACGATTTCGGGACCCTCACACTCGACGGACCGAATCAACCGCGCCACACGATCGGCGTGGTCAAAGGGGACCCGCTCCGCGAACAACTCGAGGAGCTGGGACGGACGGCCCGGCACCGAAAGCCCATGGAGGTCGGGATCACCGAAGGCCTGCGGGCGGTGGCGGTGGTGGAGGCCGCCGTGCAGTCAGCGGCCCGGGAAGGGGTACCAATCGAAATCGAGCAGCTCCTGTCCGAGGCCGGGGCGACGGCCGAAGAGGTCGGCCTCCTGCTGGGCGCCTAAGCGGAGGCCCCGACCTCGATCCCGAACAGACGGACAGAACCGGTGAACCCTTTGAGACTCCGGGGCCCTAGATCGATTCCGGAAATGCCCTCGAGGTTGCGGACGTTGTCGAAGACCACTTCCGATACTGCGATCCCGCCCGGTTCGGCCTCGCCATGGATACGAGAAGCCAGATTCACACCGTCGCCAAAGACATCTCCGTTGGCCTGAACGATCTCACCCAGGTGGATCCCGATTCGAACCGAATAACGACCGTCGCTGCCAACCTCGCGCTGGATGCTCCGGGCACAGGCCACCGCCTCCGAGGCCGACGGAAAGCTGGCGAGCACACCGTCGCCCATCTCCTTCAAGAAGTGTCCGCGGTAGCGGGCGATGTTCTTGGTATGGATGGTCCGGTTGGTGTCAAGGATTCCGAGGGTGGCGGCCTGGTCGGCCTTCATCATCACCGAATAGCCGGATATGTCCGAGAAGAGAATCGCCGCTAGATAGCGGCCTTTCGGGGTCGATTCAGACCCAGCGCGGATCGCCTCGTCGAGGAAATGGCGCTTTCCGTTGAGCGCTGCCCTGTATTCGACCGGCGAGAGGATGTTCTCTTCGACCTGCATATCGGCTTTGAGAAAGTTGTCCATGAATGCCTGGAGCTTCTCGGGGCTGCGCATCACCTCTTCGCGCAGGAACCGCTCGTCGATGTTGATGCAGATGGCTCCGACCAACCCGTACTCGGGACGGAAGATCGGAATCGTGGTGCACTTGAAGCGGCGGGCCCCGATGTCGATCTGGTAGTTGACCTTGTCCTGACCTCGCTGCCGCCGGGTCTTCAGATCGAGAACCAGGCTGGTGGTTCCCATTTCGAGGGTCCGGCCGGTCACTCCCCCGTTCTCTATCGCAACAACTGACTTCGAGGGGTTCACCAGGTTGTGGAGAAGGATCTCTATCCCGGTGTTCGGAAACGACTGTCCGATCAGTCGAACGATCCGCTTGTAGTTCTCGAGGAAGACCTCGTTGTCATTGATGACACCCTCCCCGTCGTATGCAACGTAGAGCTCCTTGTAGTGGCTGAGCGGCTCGGAACTGAAGGTGTCGCGGACTCGATTCTGCTCACCGATGACGACCAATTCCCGTGCCCCGGTCGGGTTCCGATTCTTTAGGAAGTAGCCGACCGCCTCCTCGAAACGCTCCGGGCTGAAATGGACCAGGCCGGCCTCGTCAGTCGTGAATGGGTAGAACTCGTACTCGTCGAGGCGCTTGGTTTCGTCAGGCGACTGGCGCCGCTGAACGGCCACGGCGAGCAACGCCGCCGCCAAGGCAATGACAGAAATCCCAACGACGATTATCGGTAGTTCCAAAGCGCGGCCCTTCCCGGCTCCTGAGACCCGGAAGGTTAGCTATCCGCCGGCCAGCGGCGGTCCTGCAAACATTGTCGCAGTGCTATCTGGACTGGTTGATCGGAGGGCAGTTTGAACCATCTAGCCATCATCGGAGCGGGCAATGTCGGAACAGCGATTGCGTTCACTGCCCTCAACCGGGGTATCGCCCGGCACCTGTCTTTGTTCGACATCAACCGGCCCAGGGCTATTGGTGAGATGCTCGACCTCCGTGATGGTCTGCAGTTTGTGCGGCCGGCGACCATCGAGGCCGGCGACCAGATTTCGGTTTGCGCCGATGCCGATGTGGTGGTCATCACAGCCGGAGCCAAGCAACAACCCGGGGAGACGAGGCTCGACCTCGCAGGCCGTAACGCAGGCCTCCTTCGTTCAATGCTGCCCGGCCTCACCCGGGTCGCTCCGAAAGCAGTGCTCCTTATTGTCACCAACCCCGTCGATGTCCTCACCCAGGTCGCGATCGACCTGACCGGACGGGTCGACGGAACCGTCCTCGGTTCCGGAACCGTGCTGGATTCGTCACGACTTCGTCATCTCATCGCGCTTCGCTTCGGGATCGCCGAAAGGCACATCCACGCTCACGTGGTGGGCGAGCATGGTGATAGCGAAACTGTTCTGTGGTCGTCGGCCAACATCGGCGGAGCACCACTGACCGCAGACTGGACCGACGGCAGAGGACCCATCGACGAAGCCGGACGGGCCTGGCTCCTCCACCAGGTCCGGAACGCCGCTTACGAGATCATTGCCGGGAAGGGTGCCACCAGTTGGGCCATCGCCCTGGCGGCGGCACAGATTCTCGACGCTCTCGACCAGACCACTCAATCCTCTGTATTGCCGGTCAGCGGGCCGATCGATCCCGACCTGGGACTCGGCGACGTTTGCATCTCGCTCCCCCGCCTTGTCGACGCCAATGGCGCCGGCCCGATCCTGCCGCTCATCGCCACCGACGAGGAGTTGGCCGCGATTCGGGGCTCCGTCGCGGCGGTGAAGGCAACCCTGGATAAGATCCGGTGATCTAGGCCACTAACCAAGAGGCAGGGCAAACTTCACTCTGCCTCCGGGACCGTCTTCGATTGCGATCGTGCCGCCGTGAGCCTCCACAATCGCACGGGCGATCGCCAGGCCGAGCCCCGTTCCTCCCAACTCCCGGTTGCGGGAATTGTCAGCTCGCGCAAAGCGCTCGAAGGCCCTCGATCGAATTCCTTCCGAGAAGCCTTCGCCCTCATCGATCACCACCGTTTTGACCTGCGACCCGCTTCGAGTCAGCTCGACTCTCACCTCCCCTTCTTCGGGGCTGTGCCTGAGGGCATTGGTCAGCAGATTGCGAAACACCCTCCCGAGCGCAGCAGGATCACCGACGACGTCGATTCGACCGGGGGCGGAGACGAGGACTCGAATTCGTCTCCGGGCCGCCACCGGCGCAACGGCCTCGGCAGCCTCGTCGGCCAGCTCCGCCAGATCGACCTCGGCCTGCGCCAGGTCGAGCCTCCCCGCATCGATTTTCGAGAGAAGGAAAAGGTCGTCGACGAGATGGGTGAGGTGGTCAAGGTCGAGCGAGATGCCACGCAGGTAGGCCGCCGGATCGGGAGCCACCCCATCCTGTAGAGCCTCGACTGCGGCCTGCATCGACGCGAGAGGAGTCCGTAAATCGTGACCGATCGAGGTCAGCAGGTTGCGCCGCTCCTCTTCCGACGTCTCGAGCTTGAGGATCATCTCGTCGAAGGCTCGGGCAGCGTCACCCAATTCGTCACTCCGCACGATTCCCGTGCGGGCGCTCAGATCCCCGCCCGCCACCCTGCTCGCGGTGGCAGAGACAGCCGTGAGGTCGGTCGTGAGAGGCTGTGCCACTGCAGATGCCACGACGCCACCCAGGCCCACTCCGAGCACCAGGGCCACCAGCACCAAGGTGAGGTCATGTCGCTCTATGAACATGGTTTGGGCCGCTACTGCCACGGCAGCCCCGGTGACCGCCACCGCAGCGAAGGCGACCACCCGTAGGCTGGTGCGAAGGGAGTGGAATCGCGCCGCGAGCTTCAACGAGACCGCCGCCGCCGCGAACGTGAACAAGGCAACGGCGCCGAAGACTGTGTAAAGCAACCGCCGGTCCGCCGGAGTGACGTCCATAGCAAGCTCGGCAACGAGCAACCCGGCGACCAGAACCACGCTGAGGGCCCAGGCAATCGTCTTCATGGTTCGAATCGATAACCGACACCCCACACCGTCTTGATCCAGCGCGGATTCTGCGGGTCCTTTTCGAGTTTCTGACGGATCCGGCGGACGTGCACGGTGATGGTGGCCGGATCCTGCCACTCCGGTGATGAGCCCCAGACGTGCTCCAGCAAGTGGCCGCGGCTGAACACCTGGGGAGAACGGGCAGCGAGAAAGGAGAGCAGATCGAATTCTCTGGCGGTGAGATCCACGTTGGCGCCGTCCACCGACACGACTCGGCGGGCCGTATCGATCTCCATACCGCTAAAGCTCAAACCCTGAGGCGCCCCGGGCAAGGTTGCGGATTTCGGGGCGGCTCGTCGCATCACGGACCGAACCCGTGCGACCAGCTCTCGGGGAGAGAAGGGCTTCACCATGTAGTCATCGGCGCCCAACTCGAGGCCGCTGACCCTGTCGGCCTCCTCGGCCCGAGCGGTGAGGAGGATCACCGGCAGGTCGCTATCGCGCCGGATCTCCCGGAGCACGTCGAACCCGGAGACCTGCGGCAGCATCAGATCGAGGACCACCAGATCGGGCTTGAACTCGGATAGGTAGCGAAGAGCGCTCGCCCCGTCGGCGGCGGTTTGGACCTGGTAACCGTCTCGCAGCAAGTACGCAGCTACGACTTCCCGAACCCGCGGCTCGTCGTCAACCAGCAGAATCCGATGGGGGTTCGGTGAACTCTCCACGTCAAGATGCTACGCAGAGCCCGCGTTTGTCCTACGGGGCCCGGCCACGGTTTCGCAAAGCTTCACTTCTGAAGGCCGCGATTGCGCGACGCACAACAAACCCTTAAGACCCCATTAACAACCGCAACAGGACCCGCTCCCGCTCGTATGTTGAGTGGAGTCAATCTCTCAAGGAGAAACCATGACCTCAGCATCCCGCCGACTCGTCCACCTCTTGGCCCTCCTGGCCCTCATAGCCGCCGCCTGTGGAGGTTCGGCTGCAACCACGACAACCTCCGCGCCTGCAACGACCACAACAGAGGCCACGACTACGACAGAGGAAATGACCGAAGAGGAAACGATGGGTGACGTTCTCGAAGTTGCCGCCGCCGAGGGCGACCTCGGAGTCTTCCTGGATGCCCTCGGAGCCGCCGGCATCATGGATGACTTCCACGGCGAAGGTCCCTTCACCCTCTTCATTCCAACCGACGAGGCATTCAATGGCTATCTGGACGAGGCCGGGATGAGCCAGGAAGAGGTCTTTGCCGGCGCCGAGATGCTCCGGGCAATCCTCAACTACCACATCGTCAACGAGATGGAGGATGCCGAGATGGTGATGGGTATGTCCGGCGAGTCGTTCACCACTGCCAGCGGCGAAGCTCTAGAAGTCACCGTCGACGGCGACATCGTCATGGTCGGCAGTGCCACAATCGAGCGCTACGACATCGAGGCTTCCAACGGCGTAATTCACGTGATCGATACCGTCCTGATCCCACCCACCGCGTGACCAACAGCACTCGCAACCGGTTGCTACTGGCCGGTGGCCTCGTGGTGGCGGTGGTCGGATTTCTCCTCTTTAGACCGGACACGCTGATTACGGACGTACCCGTCGACCAATCGCTGGAAGAGGCATTCACGACGACAGCCTCCACCGAGGCCGTGGGTGCCGCCGCCACCACCGCGGCGACGACAACAACAACCCCGGCGCCCTCCCCGCCGGACGCCGAACCCGCCGTAGTGACATCAGGGACCTTCACTGGCATCGACCACAGCGCCACGGGGACCGTCAACGTCTACGAGCAAGACGGTCGCTTAGTCCTGCGATTCGAAGACGACACCGACATCCAGAACGGCCCGGATCTCTATGTGTGGGTGCTCCCGTCAGACTCATACGACGGGGGCACCCCCGGCGAGTACCTGGACCTCGGGTTCCTCGCCGGCACCGTCGGGGGCCAGAACTACGACCTCCCGGATGACTTCGATCCTGAGGTCCACCGGACCGTCCTGATCTGGTGCTTGCGGTTTGCCGTGCCCTTCGCCGCCGCACCACTCCAATGACCCCAATCCCGGAGTTCTCTTGAGGAGACCGATTGCCCAATTGGGTCTCGTATGGATGACATTGATCGCATGTTCACAGGTGGTCACTGATGCAACAGATCGGTCGACCGGACTCGGGTCGACCGCAGAAACCAACGAGCCAGCCGACGCCCGTGGCTACGTTTTCCCGTCTCCGCCAATCGCACCCGATGGAGACCTGGACCCGACAGTTTCAGGAGCGGTGACGCGGCTGCTGGCGACGGCTGACACTGGTCTCGATCTGGAGGCGTTGGACATCGTTGCGGGTTCGGCCGACCCCAGGCTTGCCTGGCTGGTGGCCGACCTGCTCAGGTTCCTACAGGTGGGCAGCGTTGGCGAGGGCCTGCAGAGTGCCTTCAATGGGCTCACCGGCGTGGATCTGGCCGGCGACCCCGCTGCTTCCGAGAACCCATGGCGAGCAGTAACGGACCACTTGATCGCGTGGGATTTGCCCGCTCCACCCGGCTACGCAGAGATGAAGCGAGAGCTGTTCCTTCTCGTTGAGCCCCGCTGGTCGCCCTTCTTCAACGACGAGAACGCAGCCATCGACTGGCGATGGGTGAGCTGGGGTGGCGTCTACATCGACGACCGTCCGCTGGGGGCAGGCGGCTTCTGCGAGCGGGGGTGTATTCCCGCCCTCGATGATCCGGCCCTGACGGACGCGGAAGGCGGAGATTGGTACTCGGACGGCTATGTCGTCTTCGGAACAGTCGTCGATGGGGAGGCCGTAGCCTTCCCGAAAAACATGATGGAAGTCCATGAGATGGTCAACATGACAATCGGCGGACGGCGACTCGGAATTCCCTATTGCACTTTGTGCGGGTCCGCTCAGGCCTACTTTCTCGACAACAACCCGAGGTGGAGTGAGCCAATCGTTTTACGAACCAGTGGACTGTTGTCGCGATCGAACAAGGTCATGTATGACCTCAACACAATGTCGGTGATCGACACATTCACTGGAACCGCGCTCTCGGGTCCTTTGCACGACGCGGGGGTCGGTCTTGTACAAACCACTGTGGTCGGCAGCACCTGGGGCGATTGGAAGCTCCAGCATCCCGACACGATGATCGTTGCTGAGGACGCCGGGATCGGTCGCAGATACGAGGACGATCCTCTTCAGGGACGCGACGCCGCAGGTCCCATCTTTCCGGTTGGTGACGTCGACCCGCGCTTGGCCGCGCAAGTCTTGGTGGTTGGCGTGATCTCACCCGACGGAGCACCGCTGGCGTTCCCGGTGGAAGCAGCCCGGTCGGCAATGGCTCAAGGTGAGGACGTGGAGTTCAACGGTGTGCGCCTCATCTCCGACGGCAGCGGCTTCAGAGCGGAGGCGCAGGCTGGAGTTGAGGTGATAGCTCATCAAGCTTTCTGGTTTGCCTGGAGCCAGTTCCACCAGGGAACTCTGATTTGGGACCTGCCAAGCTCCGAATAGAGGTCGGCCAGGACCACTACCCCGATAAGGTCAGGAGATGCCCGAGGACGTAACACTGACCGACCAAGCCGGGAAGCCCTGGAGGCTCTCGGACCAACTAGATGCAGCCGCGATGGTGGTGTTCCTTCGGGGCGATTGGTGACCGTACTGCAACGGCCAGCTGGTCAGCCTGGCGATGCGACACCAGCAGTTCCTGGGTGCCGGTGTCCGCACATTTGCCATCTCCGTCGATTCTCCCGAGCGGAATGCCGCCATGGTTGCCAAACTGTCCCTGCCTTTCCCGTTTCTCTCCGACTCTGACCGGTCGCTGGCCATCCGGCCATTCGGCGTGGCCGACGAAAAAGACGAACGTCACATCGCCCGCCCGGCAGTGGTGGTCGTGACTCCTCGAAACGAAGAGGTATTTCGATTTGTCTCCCGCGACTTCGCCGACCGGATTCCGGAGGACGAGCTCTTGGGCACAATCCAACAGTTGAAACTTCCGCCCACCTCTCAGCACCCACCCGAACCGGGAGCCGAGGAACCCGGCCCGCGCTCGCTTTCTCCGTCCAACCTAAAGATCTACTTCCGCGGAGCCCGCTTTGCGGCGCAGGCGATGGGCCTACGTCATGCGCACTACGCGGAGGAGATCAAGACGGACTCGAAGGCGTATGTTGCCGAGATGGACCGCTTCACCGACGCCCTCGACTGGCTCCGGGACAACAATGACCGCCAGCCCACCACGTAGACCGCTTCACGACGACCGGCCGACATGGACGGGCCACGAACCGGGTGCCTCAAGAACCGGGAATTAGTGTCGCCCGGTGAGCAAGTTCCCGCCCAGTGAGCCGTACGCCACAGGAATGTTGGACGTTGGTGACGGGCACTCGGTGTATTGGGAGATTTGCGGGAACCCTGATGGCAAGCCCGCGATATACCTGCACGGCGGCCCGGGTTCGGGAAGCACTCCGGGCCAGCGACGATTTTTCGATCCCGAGATCTACCGTGTCGTGCTGTTCGACCAGCGTGGGTCCGGCCGTAGCCGGCCCTTGGCCAGTGATCCTGACACCGATCTCAGTGCCAACACCACGGGTCATCTCATTGCAGACATCGAAGCCCTGCGCCGACTCCACGGAGTCGAGACCTGGACGGTGCTAGGACTGTCATGGGGAACCACACTTGGCCTGGCCTACGCCCAGGCCTTTCCTCAGCGAGTCAATGCCCTGGTGCTGGCATTGGTCACCACAACCTCACGCAGCGAGGTCGAGTGGCTGACCCGGGATGTCGGCCGCATCTTCCCCCAGGAGTGGGACCGGTTTTCGGCGGCCGTGCCCGACCGTCTGCGAGAACTTCCACTCGTCGATGCCTATGCCACCCTGTTGTTCGACCCCGACCCGGCGGTTTGTGACGACGCGGCACGCGAATGGTGCGCCTGGGAGGATTCCCACGTGTCTCCCACGCCCGGCCATCGCCCCAACCCCAAGTTCGAGGACCCTGAATTCCGCCTCAGGTTCGCTCGCCTGGTGACGCACTACTGGCGCAACGCGGCCTTCCTCGAGGCGAACCAGCTGCTGCGGGACGCGGCGCGATTGAACGGGATTCCGGGCGTGCTTATCCACGGCCGCTATGACGTCAGCAGCCCCCTCGAGACCCCCTGGCGACTATCCCAGAGGTGGAGTAGCAGCGAACTCACCGTCCTCGAAGACGCCGGCCACGGAGGCGGAGATACTTTGCTCTCGGTGGGGCCCTGGCCCGATTCGGGACCGCGACGCCGGACCCGGGTCAGCCCTCGAACCAGAGACAGAACGGGTGACCGGCCGGGTCGATCATCACCCTTACCAACTCCTGCGGCTGATAGGACGCCAGCCTGGCGCCGATGGCGACCGCATGTGCCACCGCTTTGTCAAGATCGTCGACTTCGAAGTCGAGGTGAATCATCATTTGTTGTTCGGTCGGATTGCTCGGCCAAGCCGGTGGCACG
>JANMST010000371.1:0-2232 GCA_031389635.1 Acidimicrobiia bacterium
CCCCCTCAGAGCGTCAGCGAATTCGACAGGCAGAACAGTGACGAGGGAGATGTCGTCAAGAGAGGCGCCAGGCTGATCGATGACGTGTTCTACCGCTCTTGTGCTGGCAGCTGAGCCATCGACTGCGATCATCACCCGTCGACGATCAGAGGCGTCACTTAGCGCTGCCTTTCCACCTCTCAGGGTGGGCCGCGGGTGCCGCCGGTCCTCAATATGCGCGCCCAGGAGGGCCGCCAAGCCGAACGGGCCGAGCACGACGCCAACGAGCATCCAGCCAAACGGGTCTCTGCCCCAGCGATGCGCCAAAAGACCGCTCAGGGCGCTCATAACCAGTTGAAACGCGAGCCACAGTATCACCAACAAGAGAAACGACATGATCACATCCTATCTTGAAACTAAGCATTTGGCGTTGCGAGCAACCCCTCCGGCGAAATGAGATACAGCGCACCAAGTACAGGGCAAAGCTAACGGAGTAAGTCGGGTCAGCACCAGCCACCGAGGTTCAGGATGACCGTCGCCCCAAGAGTGAACAGAATGAAGACGCGAACATCGGTTCATCACCTTTGCGAATAGCGCGGCGAATATCTCGCGAAAAAGCCAGGGAGGCTTCCTCGAGCGCGGGCCCCTTCACCCTGCTCAACTCGCTGGGCGCCTGAGTTTCTTGTGCAGCTCTACGGCCAGGACGACGCTGATCGATGCCACCGCGATCCTGAACCACTCGGTCAGGGTCAGTGGCTCGACTTCCAGCAGCCGCTGCGTGGGACCAAGATACAGAGACGCAGCGTGGATGAGGAGAGCGACGATGGTCCCGACAAGGAGGAAAGGGTTGGAGAACGGGCTCTTCTGGAAAGCCGAAAGGTGCTCTGACCGGGCGTTGCCCACATGAATCGCCTGGAACATCACCATAGTGGTGAGCGCCATAGTTCGGGCGTGCTCCAGTGAATAGTTCAGTTCATAGTATTCGAAGAGGAAGAAACCAAGAGTGGCGATGGCGATGATCACTCCGACCAGGCCGACCCTTTCCCAAAGGAGTGACGAGAGTATCCCTTCATCCCTGGGCCGAGGCGACCTTCTCAGCGTGCCCGATTCCCCCGGCTCAAAGGCGAGTGCGCTCACCTGAATGCCGTTTGTCACCAGGTTTACCCAGATGATCTGCGCGGGAAGGAGTGGCAGCGGGAAGCCGATGATGATGGCCGCGAAGATCGCGATCACCGCAGCGATCCCCGTCGAGAGCAGGAAGAACGTCACTTTCCTCACGTTGTCGAACACCACGCGGCCCTCTTCGATGGCCGCGACGATGGTAGCGAAGTTATCGTCGGTAATGACGATGTCGCTTGCCTCCTTGGCGACGTCAGTGCCGCGCATGCCCATCGCAACCCCGATGTCGGATGCGCGAAGGGCGGGGGCGTCGTTCACGCCATCCCCCGTAACGGCCACAACCATTCCCTGTCGTCTGAGAGTCTGAACAATGCGCAGCTTGTGATGGGGCTCGACCCGGGCAAAGACGGAGACCCGCGAGCACACTTCAGCCAGCTCCACCTCGCCCATCGCTTCGACCTCTTTTCCCTCCACGACCTCGTCCGATGGCTCGATGCCGACTCGGGCGGCGATAGCGGCGGCGGTCGACCTGTGATCCCCGGTGAGCATCAGAACGCGGATGCCCGCCGACCTGCACGACGCTATGGCGGCCGGGACCTCCGGCCGCGGCGGGTCCATGATCCCGACCAGCCCGAGGAATGTCAGGAAATCCAGGTCAGTGTCCGTGTCGAGGCCGGCCTTCCGGACTCCTTCAGCGAAGGCAAGGACCCGGAACCCCTCGCGACCCAGCCGGTCCGCAGTCTCTACGATAATATCCGGGGCGATTAAATCCGACATGTTTTCAGATTCGGCGGCAACAGCACACATGGCCAGAACGCGCTCAGGAGCGCCTTTCAAGAGCACCATCTGGGATTCGTCTGAAGGGTGGGCTGTCGCCGAGAACCCCCGTTCGGGTTCGAACGGTATCCAGCCGAGCCTCGGGAGGCCCTCCTCCAGATCGCCTTTGAATAGCCCGGTCTTCGCTGCGGCGACAAGCAGAGCTATCTCAGTTGGATCGCCACGAGTAATAGGTGCACCGTCAGCCAGATAGAGGGACGCCTCATTGTTCAAAACCGCGCCAACGAGGAGCCGGTGGACGGCTGAATCTGGAGCGCGCCGTGTTGGGGGTTGTGGTCGTGCCCACCGTGGCCGGCA
>JANMST010000381.1:0-13915 GCA_031389635.1 Acidimicrobiia bacterium
GCCAATACTGGTTCGAGACGGTTAAGCCTGGGCGAGTGCCCGATCCGGAGGGGGAGCTCCAGCGCCCCATATCAACGTGATCATTCAGGCCCGGGGCATGCTGAACCCGTCCTTCGCCCGCATCTACTTCTCCGACGAGCCGGAGGCGAACGAAACGGACATGGTCTTGAACGTGGTACCGCTGGAACGGCGATCCACCCTGATCGCCGTGCGAGTGGAAGGGAGCGATCCCCCCTCTACCGGTTCGACATCTGGAGGGTGACCACGAGACGGTATTCTTCGACGTCTGAGGGAGCTTGTCACGCTGGAGGCGGCCAGCTCCGATGCAAACGCGCTGCTTGCCGAATGCTGGGGTGGCGACGTGAGGATCGGTATGCCACAGGCCGAGCTCGATCGGAGTTTTGCGTCGAGGCTCACTAAGAGAAACAGAGCTGGAACCGCTATGGCCCCATGACCCTCGAGACAGACCCTGGCCTCCCCACGGCGGCGTTCGGGCACGACTATTCGAACCTACTACCGGCTCCGAAACTAGACCAGCCGGTCCGGCTCGATGGGTCTAGGTTTGGCCGTGTCCCCGCGGCTTGCGCGTCTGATAGTAGGACACCTCCCTCACCAATTCGAGGAGGGCGAGACTGTCCTCCAGCTACACCTGCCGTATTGGACCCGCCTCGGTAACTGCGCTTTGAGCGGGAACGAGCACCGCGCTTCCCGCTCGACTCACGAAGGACGGGGTTCTACGAGATCGCGGTGATTGTGATTCCGCCACGCGCCTTCTGTTTGAGCGTCACTCGAACTTTGTCGGATGGGAGACCGAGCACCGCGGCGACGTCGTCCCGGAGGTTGACCGCGAGCGCCTCGCAGAAGTGCCCTTCGTTTCGGTACCTGTTCAGGTATAGCTTGAGCGACTTCGACTCCAGGCAGACAGCCTGCGGCCAGAACTCGATGGTCGCGACGTAGAGATCGGGCTGACCCGTGACAGGGCAGATCGCGGTGAGCTCGTCGCTCGTCATCTCCACGTGGGACACGCCCGGATTGGCGAACGTCTCCAGGCCTGCGTAGTGATCGGAGCCTGTATGGCCAAGCGCAACGAACTCAGTCGATCGGGAGGCGGGTTCCATGAGCCCGTACTGTATGCACATGAGCCAAGCGACCAGAGCACCGAGGTGAATCGCGTCTACCTCGCCGGACCTCCTTTCGCTGACGAATACCGCCAGCGCGCAACAGTCTTCGTTCAGCGAATCGGATGGGAACCGGTCGATCCGATGCGACGCGACTACCGGGGTCAGACGCAAGGCAAGGAGGCGGAGATCGTCGAGGGCGACCTCGCAGAGCTAAGGAACTGCGACGCAGTCCTCGCTGCCTTCACGTTCCCGGACGAGGGAACCGCGATGGAAGCCTGGTACGCGCACACTCTCGGGAAGCTCGTTGTCGCGTATACCGGCGGAACACCACCGCATCCATGGACGGTTTACGTAGCGGACGTGATCTGCGACCAATTGGAACGCGCCGTGCAAGCTCTCTCCGGCGAGCGTTGAGCGGATGGCTAACCCTCGTGGAGTTCTCCAAGTGCACCGAGGTCGCTGCGAATCGCGGACAGCGTCGCGGCTGGATGGAATCCCCCTTCGCCTTTCCCAATCCGGACCATCCGAGCGCCAACTGCCAGCGCTGAGCCCGTAAACGGCCAGGCGCGATCGTCGAGAGCTCAACGGTCGCCGCAGAGGTGTCTCGGTGGGGGCGGCGATTAGGAAAGCCGTTCTCCAGCCCGAATCGGCACTCCCAAAGAATTCTCCTCCGGTGCCAAGGGGCAGGACCAGCGATTGCTATAGACGCAGGAGGGGTGGTACGCGTAGTTGAAGTCGAGAATCAGACGGTTCTCCTTGTGGCCCAGGTCGGCGCCTTTGACCGTATCGAGCAGGTAGCGGCCTCCCGAGTATGTCTCGCGCCCCGACGTGGTATCGCGGAAGGGAAGGAACACCCCGCCTCCATAGCCTTCCAGCCAATAGAGGGTGAGGGGTGCCTCGGTACGATCGACGTTGAATCGGACTAGCCCGAAACGTTGAAAGCTCGTTTGGTCATGCCCTCCGTGCCCGATGGCCACTCTCTCCGCCTGAACCGGCCCAGCCTCAACCTCGAAGCGCCAGCCCGGTTCGTAAGGGAAATACGAAAGCCCGTCGAAGGCCACTCGGCTCTCACGGTCGAGTGCACTTTGCGAATGGGAGGCGAACAACTCATCGCGCGCCTTACGCCAAGCCAGCCAGGTTTTCTGGCCGGAGCCACCCTGTCTAACTGACGAGTAGATCTCGTGCACCCTTCGGCGGTAGTCCCAGAGATCGAGGTTTGCCCGGGTGTCGTCGCCGGTGGCATCGGTTAGATCGGTGTCGAGAGTCATGTTGTCATCGCGATCCCAGCTTGCTTCTGTGAGCTACGACGCAGAGTTGAGGCCAGGCTCCGGCCCACGCCGAGCATGAATAGAGAGAAGTTCGAATCTTTGGAGCGCCAGGTTAGGGGCCACGCGGGTGGAGAACCGAGATTGCTGTTTCCCGGAGATCGTAAGCAGGGACAACCCCGTTGATGCCGGCTGCGGTGGCAATTCGTCTAACTAAGTGCTGCACGTTAGGAGGATCGCGTTGATCATGAGTCGCCCTCTCTGGGCCTGCAGGTCCGTGAGACGTACAATTTCGAAACGGCAACCCCTCTCCCCGTGACGTTCGCTGGCGGATCCGCTGGACCTTGGCGAGTCGAGCGGCTCGAGGCCGTGCGCGGTGAGAGCTTGCTGTCTAGTGAGCGCCTTGTAATGCTGGAAGGAAAGGAGGTGGCCCTCCCTGATACATCCGCCTGGATCCTCCGAGGCGTAACGAGCAGCGAGCGTTACGTCACGAGCAGAGAGCACGAGGTGCTGACTGCACGCCAGCCGCCTCTCGGTCGGCCGGGGTCAACTCGTGCAGCCCTCATAGCGATCCGAAAGACCGAGGAATGGTGGGACCTCCCCCGAGACAGTCGTCGCGAGGTCTTCGAGGAGCGCTCGCACCACGTCGCCACGGGCCTTGAGTACCTTCCCCCGGTAGCTCGACGCCTGCACCATTCCCGGGATCTCGGTGAGCCGTTCGACTTCCTCACTTGGTTCGAGTACGCGCCCGCAGCTGCCAAAGCGTTTGAGGAGTTGACCGGTCGGTTGCGAGATACCGAGGAGTGGGCCTATGTAGACCGTGAGGTCGACCTCCGGTTGATGTGGGACGCAAAGATAGGACTGCGGGTTCCCTCCTAGCCCACTTGGGAAGAGGAGAACCGAGAACAGCAAGACAAGACACCCAGCGGTCCCCCCGATCGTCAAGCCTTTAGATGGACACGATCGTCGACACGTCAAAGGCGATGACAACGAAGAGCATCACGAGCACTACACCTATGAAGCGGTGTGTGGACCAGCGAGCCCGATGGTCGGCGATCCCGAAACGACGGACCGCGGCAATGCCCGTCACCTTGGCCAGCAGGCAAAGGGCGATGCTGATCAGAGCGCCAAGCCTGTCGAGCAACCCGACAAGCTGAGCCAGGATCAGGACCCCACCCATCCTGTCCGGCGGTGGGTGGCGTCATCTTCGCATCCAGTAGCTCATGGCCACAAATGCTCGGGTCGCACCACGATGATGAGATCCGGTGCGGCGCCCGAGAGGAACCAGCACGTCTTTGGTTGGGTCTTGAGCAACGGAAGGAAGATCAGGGTCCCACCTCGTAGTCCCAGTAGAGCCAATAGAAGAATTCCCGACTCGAGATCCGGCATATCCACGTCCCGTCTATAAGGCGGCTCTTGCGTGCCCAATCGCTTGTCGGCTTATAGAGGACCCGCACCAGCGCCTCGTCTACCGATGCCCACTCTGCTACCAGAAGAGCCAGGGGAGGGGTCTTCTCTCTCCAGGCGGTGGTAGTTCTTACCCAGTCGGAAGCATCGGCGCTTTACGCCGACCCGAAGGGGGTGGCCTTACTGGCAAACGCCAGAGCCAACCAAAGGGCAGGACGAGTGTCGAAAGGGAAGCTCCGCTCTCAGGCTTAGGTCCTCCCGGAGACGCGAAGTACCCCAGGCCTCACCGCTTATTGCGGCAGGGACCCCGCGAATAGGAAGCCTCGAAATTCTGGTGGAGCTGAGGGGATTTGAACCCCTGGCCTCTTGCATGCCATGGAACAGTCGGTTGTGCCCGGATGTCTCTCGCAGTAGCTCGATGTGCCCACGAAAACCGGCTGCCACCAGGCATTAGCCTTGGACGCTTGAAACCCGAATGGCGACTGGGATTCTCGATCGGAGTGGTTTGGCACCCCACTGGCTCTTCGCCTATGACATTTAGGCGAAAGCATCTCGAGCTCCACAACACCTGGGGCGCGCCATCCGAAGAGGGGCTGGCGCTGGATGCCGCGGCCGCAGCCGCCGCCCTGGCGAAGGTCGCCACCGCCGACCGCATGATCCTTCTTGGGGAATCGTTGGGGGCGGCGGTCGCTGCCCGGCTGGCGGTCGAGGCACCCCCGACCGCCCTGGTGTTGAGATCGCCCTTCCCGTCGCTGGCGGTGGTAGCAGCGGTCCACTACCCATACCTTCCCACCAGCCTTCTCCTCCGAGATCGCTACGACACATTGCAAGCGGTGGGCCTGATCAAGGTTCCCATCCTGGTGGTGGCCGGCTCGGCCGACTCGATCATCCCGAGGATCGATCGAGAGAATCGCCGCCGCGAGGTCGAACGGATACCCCACTGAGATCGCCTCCCTCATTTCCGCCATAACCCCGATAGTCGAAGAGCAGCACCTCATAGCCACTGTCGACCAGAGCACTAGCCAGGGCCGCGCGGTCGACCCGGTTACCGGCATTCCCGTTGAGGACCAGCACCGCCGCGGTTGGCGTCAGAGGGGACAGGAACCATCCAGTCAAAGTGAGCCCATCGCCGGTGTTGATCGGGATGATCCGCCCACCGGGGAGGGTCGTAGCGATCGGCGGCACGTCCGCCACCGGGAAGTAGATCAGCCGTCGTTGCAACAACCAAAGCCCGGCCAGGACCAGCACCGCGGCTGTCGCCAGGGTTATCAGAATTTCCAGCACCGGTCTCCTCCGACGAACCGGCCGATCAGCAGGTGCCATGGAGGATGGCGTTGACCTCCTTGCGCCGGGCCGAGCGCAGCAACCGGCATGCCTCGGCGGTGGGCAGTTCGACCACCTCCACTCCCCGAGCCTCGGCCAGGTGACGAACCTCTGGCATGACCGGGAGACGGCCGTCGGCTCCGGTACCGATAACCAGCCTCGGAGCCGACCAGGGGATCTCCTCGTCGGCGGACAGCGGGGTGTGTCCGAACTGGTCCCGGTAAGCCTTGGAGCGGCCCTTCTTCCGGCGACGGGCCCGCCCTCGCTCCACTATCACGTCATGGTCAAACCGCACCCCAGCGATGACGATCTCACCGAACCGGGGATATTCCACATCCACCCGGCCAACCCTACGCCGCCGATCCGGCTCCCGGGGTCCCACCTCGGGGTCAAATGGTGATCAGGACATCCAGAGAGCCGTCCGACCAGATTCGCTGGACGGTTTGAGCCGACGCCAGCAGTGCCCTGGAAGTGACCGGGTGGTCATGCTCGGCGTGGCCGCGCTTGGGGCGAACGCCTCTACCCGCTTGGCGGCATGGCTAGTCGTTGTGGGGCCGGTGGTGGCGATCGAGCTCATAACTAGCTTCCCGGTCGGCGGCGCCGGCGGAGTCATCGCGAGCGTCGGCCTAACCGGAGTGGCCTTGGTGCAACGCTCGGATGTGGTCGGTCTGGTGGAGCGGGCGGAGGCGTAAGCTCCGACTAGTGCCCGGCTTCCTGAAGCGCAGTTTCGACAATCCCGACGAGCTGACCACCTTCGAGCGGGGCGAGGATCGAATCGTGCAGCTGGGTGAGCTGAGCTTCGGCCGAACGATCCTGAACCCTGGGTGGCATTGGGCGGAACACATCGGGCCAATGGTCGGAACGCCAACCTGCCAGTTCCCCGATTTCATGATGGTTGCCTCTGGTCGCATGCGCATCGTGATGGACAACGGAACCGTCCACGACGTTGGCCCTGGTGATGTCGTAGACATTCCACCCGGGCACGATGGCTGGGTGGTAGGCGATGAGCCGGTGGTCGCCTATGACATCGCCGGCATACGCGGTTGGGGGAAACCCCCCTCACCGGGAGAACGAATGCTGACCACCCTGCTCTTCACCGACATCGTGGACTCGACCCCTCTCGCCCAACGCCTCGGCGACGCTCGGTGGAAGGAGCTACTGGGGTCCTACTACAAGACGACCCGTATGACGCTAGACCGCTACCGCGGCCATCAGATCGCCACCCACCGGGGACGGCGTTCTGGCTAACTTCGACAGCCCGGCCCGCGCCATCAGATGCGCCGAAGGCTTGATCAGTGCGATGGGAGGTCTTGAGCTGCAAATCAGGGTGGGTGTCCACACCGGAGAGGTCGAGGTCACCGCCGGCAACGTCCGCGGCTTGACCGTGCACATTGCGGCTCGGGTGATGGCGCTGGCCGGGCCCGGCGAGATCCTCGTCTCGTCCACCAGCCGCCAGCTCGCCTCCGGGTCGGACCTCCGCTTTGACGATCGCGGCGAGCACTCACTAAAAGGCGTCGCCGAGCCATGGCGGCTGTTCGCTGTGGTCTCGGCGGACGGTTGAGTGCGAAGGACATATCCGAGGTCCAGAAAAGCAGCCTGCGAGCCGGCTTTAGCTGACCGCCTTCGAAACAGGTGAGGCGCGGGCGGTGCATCCGGGAGAACTGAACCTAGGCCGGACCGTTCACCGCTGGATCAGGCCCCCTTTCTCTCGCGCGATGGACGCTCGATGGAATGATCGGGCCCATGTCGCTAGTGCCACCTTTGCTTTTTCGTATCCCTCCAATTCCAGTGTCGACCACCCTGCCAGCCAATGACCGTGGACCTGTCAACCCGGGGACGCAAGCGCAGAATGCGTGATATGCCGGTGATCCTGTGGGGGTTCTGGGAAGTGCCGACGGCAACGCGACGCATGTCATGCGCGGGTCTGTGACTGGGATAGGGGATCTGACGAGCGGCCTACGAGCTAGTTCGTCCACTGAACGTGGCCTCGAGGCGGGTACCGTTAAAGACGGCCATCTCGAGGTCCTGGGCTTACGATCGAGGGCTGGAAGAGTCGGAGCCACCGGATGAAGGCGGCCGTCGTCGACTACTGATGACTCGCGGCACTGGCTTGCAGCCGGCCGGTCGCCTTCATTTGTCGAAATGAACCCTGACCTGCTCAGACGGTACGGCTCCCCGGTAACGAGGCCGTAACGGGTTAGTGGGCATCATTCGTTTGTGACCTGGTTGCGGGCTGTGTGGGAACGGACGTCGGAGACGATGCGCCGCCGTTGGGCCATGGCTTGGTCCCTGGTCGTCCTCGGGCTAGTTGCCGGGACCACGACCTTGGCCTGGATCGGGCGTGGTCTTCCCCTGACCATCCCCGATCCCAACGATCCGGGTGCGCAGGGCCAGATCATCTTCGCCCTCGGAACCCTCCCGCTACTCGCCGTGGGATGGCTCCTAACCGCCCGCGCCACCGGAAATCCATATGGCTGGTTGTGGCTTGCACTTGCCCTGGTGGGCGCCGCTCAGCGGTTCATCCAGACGGTGGCGGATTTCCTTCTCCGGCGCGGTCTCCAGGCGGGCGAAGTAGTGATAGCGGTCCCGGGCCCTGCTGGCTACCTGACCGCCTTCGGCGGTGGCCGCTTGCCGCCGGCGCAATGGCTGGGTCTGGTCGGCGATTACGGCTGGTTCACCTCGATAGCGCTGCTGGGGCTGCTCTTGTTGCTGTTTCCGGACGGACGGCTCCCCACATCTAGATGGAGTTGGCTGACCCGTCTGATCGCCGGCACCTGGTTGCTGCTGGCATCGGTCGGCTGGACGAGCGGGCGCGTCTCTGGGACGGTGCCGGTCCAACTCCCGGTGGGCCTGATCGATCCGAACTCAACGTTCGGGAAAGTGTTCGAATACATCTTCCTGGGGTTGGCACTAGGGCTGATAGCAACAGTGGTTGCTGGGGTGGAGGCGATAGTGGTCAGGTTCCGGCGCTCGCACGGGTTGGAACGTCAACAGATCAAATGGGTCATGCTCGGCGGCTTGCTGTTCCTCCCGACCTTTGTGTGGGATGCCCCCGGGGTCTGGGATCCGGTCGTCGAGACGCTGGGCGGCGCGGCCATGCCAGCGGCGGTGGCGCTGGCGGTGCTCCGCTACCGCCTCTATGAGATCGACCGGATCGTGTCACGCACCGTCTCCTATGCGCTGGTGGTCGCGGTCCTGGGCGGCGTCTATGTCGGCGGGGTATTCGTCATGCAAGAACTGTTGCCGCTTCAGGGCGACTTGGCTGTGGCAGCCACCACCCTCGGGGTAGCGGCGTTGTTCAACCCGGTCCGACGAAGGGTCCAGAGCTGGATCGACCGCCGTTTCAACCGGTCCCGGTATGACGCTGAGCAAATCGTCATGCGGTTCTCGGAACGGCTGAGCGACCAGGTAAGCATCGACGTTGTCGAGATCGACGTCAGGACCGTGGTCGACCAAGTGCTCCATCCAACCCACATCTCGATGTGGATCCGGGAGTAACAACTCAAAGCCCATCCTCGCGAAAATGGAGGGGTGGCGGAGCGAAAGAGGAGCATTTTGTTCACCCGCGGTTTGGATCGCGGGTCGGGAGGTGACCCTGCGGATCTGACCCACAGGCAACTGAGCGCGGTCATATCCGGCCCAGGACCAGGCGAACACAGTATGTCTCCTCTCGCCACTTGTGGGTCAACTGATGCAAGCGTGTACGCGAGATCAGCCGATGTGGGCGATATCGCTCCGATTGGAGTGTGTCCCATATCCTCACATGTCGAGCGGCCTGCACCGACTCGAAACTCCTCACCGATCCGGCTCGCATCGCCAGTGCCACCTTTGCTTTTTAGCACCCCTCCAATTTCAGTGTCAGCCACCCTGTCAGCCCGATGACCGAGGACCTGTCAACCCGGGAGACGTGAGCGGGGAATGCCGGATGGCGGGCTGTAAGGCGCCGTGTGAATCGGGTTTCACGGCGAGCGTTATGCGTTCTCCGGTCACCAAAGGATCGCTGTCGATCCGATGGGTCCACAACTCGGTGCCGTCTCCGCCCAGCACCACCATCACCGACCGGCGACGATGCAGATCCACACCAACGTCCCATCCCAGGGCCCCTTGCTCAAGGGTGAGCAAGGCCCGAGTCTTGTCTCGGGTCAACCAAAGACGTGGAGGCCTCGCTCTTCATGGCATCACTTCGCGAGCGAATTGCGATCAAACCAGTCCTGCTTGCGCTGAGTATCACTGGGAACGGGATTGGCTTGTCGAGGCCTAGAGGGTGCCGCGGAGCGATAGCGCTCGGCTATCCAAGCTCGTCGGCCGTTGGCGGCCAAACCAGTTGATCAGGGCTCGAGTTGGTCTTGGCTCACGTGATAACCGCAGCGGGGAACCGGTTGAGTCTTTTGAGACGACCTGGGAGACTTTCCTGTGCTCATCCTTCGTGTCTTCTTAGGGTTTGTTGATCGATGCCGCGGCGGGGAGCGAGGGTGGCTGTCGGTGCCTGATGATGAACCGTTCAGTATCTGTTGCAGGTTGCGCCGCCGCCGGGCGCCGCCCCGTCGTCCGCCGCCGGCCGGCTCGTCGTCGACTCGCAAGTTCTCTATAGCCGAAGCACATTCTGCAGGTAGGCTCTGCTTAATAGCCCAAGGGAGAGGGATGCGCACGGTTCGGTCCATGTTGGCCGTCGTCTTGTTGGCGTCGATGGTGGCCACGGGGGGTGCTGTCGCCGACGTCTCGCAGTCCGAGCACGGCTTCGTTCCCGGTGAGCTCATAGTGGAATTGGAACCCGGCGTCGACCCGCATGCGATCGCAGACGCCCTCTCGGCCCAAGTCGATCGGGTGCTGCTGAGTGGCGATGCCATCGTTCTCCGCATCGCCGGCAACCCGAAAGCTCTGGCCGCAGTCGCTCGAGCGCTACCTGGGGTTCGGTCCGCCGAACCTAACTGGGTCCGTGTCCTGCACTCACACCCAACCGATTTGCCCAAGCCCAACGACACCGACTTCCCCTTGAAATGGGACCTGTTCAACGATGGGTCGCTGTTCGACGGGAGCGACACGCCCACCCACGGCGCCGATATCAACTGGCTCGACGCCTATGACGCCCTCCGGGACAGGTCGTTCACGGCGACGATGATCGCCATCCTCGACACCGGGATCGACGCCTCCCACCCTGACCTCAACGAAAAGCTCGTTCCCGGCTGGGACTTCATCAGCAACGACTCGAATCCTCAGGACGGCTTCGGACACGGGACCCACGTCGCTGGGATCGCCGCCGCCGAGACCAACAACGGCATCGGAACCGCGGGTGTCGGGTTCACGGCCGAGGTCAAGATCATGCCGATCAAAGTGTGCGACGACAGCGGCCAATGCCCGAGTGATGCCATCGCCAACGGGATCACCTTCGCTGCGGCCAACGGCGCCAAGGTGATCAACATGAGCTTCGGTGGCTCCGAAATCAGCCCAGTCGAGCAGACCGCGATCAACAACGCCCACAGCGCCGGAGTGCTGATCGTCGCCTCGGCCGGTAACAGCAACGTGGCGACGCCGAACTTCCCGGCGGCCTACGAGCCGGTGATGGCGATCGCCGCCACCGACTGGGACGACGGCAAGGCTTCGTACTCCAACTTTGGGGCAGACTGGGTCGATCTCGCCGCACCCGGCGGTGATATGGGCACCTACGACGACCCCGAGGGCATCTACTCCACCATGCCCACATACAACGTGTTCCTAACCTCCTGCCGGGCAATGGGCCTGCTCAGTCCCTGCTACGACCTGAACTACGACCAGCTCGCCGGTACGTCGATGGCGGCGCCGCAAGTGGCGGGGGCCGCGGCGCTGTTGTTCGCCATCAACGCCGGGTCCAACATCGATATTCGCAGCCTGCTCCAGAACAATGCCGAGGCGGTTTCCGGCACCGGGACGCAGTGGGCCAACGGGCGACTCGACATCGGGGCGGCGGTCGCCGCGGTCTCCGGACCTGACGTTACCGCCCCCACGGTGACCTCGACCTCGCCTGCCAACGGCGCCACCGGCGTGGCCATCGCCGCCAACGTCTCGGTGACCTTCTCTGAGCCGATGAACCAAGCCACCGCCCAGGCCGCCTTCGCGCTCAGCCCGTCGGTGGAGGGGACGTTCTCGTGGAGCGGCAACACCATGACCTTCGACCCCACGGGCCTAACCAAGGGGACGGTCTACACGGCGACGGTGAATACGACCGCCACCGATGTGGCCGGGAACGCCCTGGCGGCGGAGGTGAGCTGGTTGTTCACCACCACCAACGTCACCACCGTTACCGCCTCACCGGCGGCGGTGGTCATCCAGACCGGGGCCCTACGAAGCGGCGGAGTCGCCCAGTTGGCGACCGATGACAACGCATTCTTCGAGGTCAACTCCACCACCTCCGGTACCCGCACCACCGCCTGGTACGGGAGCTTCACCGGGGTCACCAGCAGCCTCACCAACCTCAAGGTGACCTACTCGGGCAAGAGCTCCCGCAACTGCACGCAGACGGTGGCGATCTGGCGGTTCACCGACAGCACCTGGGTCCAGCTCAACTCCCAGACTGTCGGAACCACCGAGGTGCTGATCGCCAACCTGGCACCGGCGGCGCCCCTCACCAACTACGTCAGCGCCGGAGAGCTACGGATCCGCATCCGCTGCACGAGAAGCGCTCCCAGCTTCTTCGCCAGTGGCGACTTCCTGCAGATCACCTACGACCAACCCTGATCGAGGGGCGCCCACGGCAGTGGCGGCAGCTGTCGAGGCGAGGATGGAGGATGGTGGAACTACGCCGAGCGAATCGGCATCCGGTCCAGGCCGAACCGGCGGTGTGACGGCGACAGCCCAAAGCCCGACCCATCAAGACCGCAAACCGTGGGCCAACCAGTTCTCCGCAAAATCGACCACTCGGGCATTGACCAGGGACCCGGCCCTCCGTTCTGTGGGCTAGGGCTCCGGGGGGTGGCAGGGGAGGTCTGTCGGCCGCTACTGAGAAAGTTTCGCCGCGATAACGTCGATCTGCTGAATGTCCGGTGGCTGAGCGAAGAGTTCGTCGGCCCGCGCCATCAGCGCCTCGGCGACCTTGCCGGACAGGTGCGCTTGTCGGCCCGAGTCATCCGGGAACACGTCGAAGATTGCGAACTTCGATGGTCCAAGGCGGATCGCGAACCATGCCGTCGTATCCGGCTCCTCCTCGACCAACGAGAGCCCTCCTTCAAGAAAGCTCTTCACCTCTTCTTCCTTCCCCGGCTTCGCCTCCAACGGAACGAATAGCCCGACATTCACCATTGCCCAACTCCTTCCAAATAGACCCCGAACGGGGCGACCGGTACAACGACTCTCGCTCTTCTAGCCGCTGCCGACGATACTCCGAGCTGCGGTGGTTATGAGCGGCCCCAGAATGGGGCGCCGGGCTGCATCATCGGGACACCCCGCAAAGGTCACAGATCACTCGATCGGGTGAGATCTCACCCCTTCGCCGAGGTGTACCAGAGCGGCAAATCGCGAGTGGCGGTTCGAGACGTTATTGAGCCTCGACCAGCTCCTTCAGCTTCTCGAGATTGGAACGTACATCCTTTGCGTACATTTCTGGTCACGAGCGGATCGGCCAATCTCCCGAAGAATCCCCGTAGGTCTCCGACTCTTGGTGCCATGTCACCTTCGTACCACCGTTGGCGTCCTCATACTTGATGTCAAGCCCGAAGCCGACAGGTGACTCGACGCTCCGACTCATCAAACGGCGATCCTGCTCGAATCCGGTCACCTCCGTGGTCCACTCGATCGTCCTTCCAACCACCCTCACCATTCCATGGTTCCGGGTGCCCATGCCGACCGGGCCCTCGAACAGCTGCTCGAACGAGACCATGTTCGAGTTAAAGAGCGGCCCATTCTCGGGATCGGTAGCGAACGCGAACACTTCGCTGCGGCCCCGGTCGATGACGATGCTCTCATCGATGACGGGCATTGCTCCTCCTTACCTAAACGTCCGTTGCTAACCCTATCCCCGGCAAGCGGGGGATGTGGAGTCGGAACCACGCCCGTCACCCAACCGTTCGAACCCAAGGATTGGGTCACTACGCCAACGATGAGGTTTCTGAACTCTGGTTTCTCCGTTCGAGAATCGAAGCACCCCCAAATGGGTAGACCCCCCGACAAACACCTCGGCTCTAACGGGGGTGTTTCGATGATGGAGGTCTGGGGACTTGAACCCCTGGTCGCTTCCGTCCGACGATGGCCTGCGGTGGTGGGTCGAGACGGCCGCCAACAAGGGGGTACCACCCGGCGCGCTCGATATCACCGACGATGTGCCATAACGAACCGGTGGGTAAGCCGGCCGAGATCGGCATCCCTGAGCGGGTGATTCGAGTCAAGTGCGGTGATCTGGCGCGTTGATTGGACCCGTGGCGGGTCCCGGGGTGTCGGGTTGTTCAGTTCAGGTGGTTGGTCACGGGGGCCTTGCTCCGAGCACCCTGGTAAGGGTGAAGGCGAACCGGGTCGGTTGCCTGGGCATCCCTTCGCCACGCATCCCTGAGGGAATGGTGGGCATGGAGCGTTCCGGCCACAGCCGGCTGGGCTCGACCGACGTGGAGGAGGGACCAGTCATCCGGCATAAATCGGAGCGCCGTTACCCACCATCCCCCTGGCTCCTACCGGACTGAAACCCCCTCTCACGACCAGCCGATTGCAGTTGGGCGATTCGAGCGAACGGGGCTCAGCTGCGGTCGTCGATAACGTCGAGGTTGTAAAAAGTTGACGGCCCATCACCGAGCGCCATCATCTTCTCCGCAAACTCCTGCGTCACCGGCAGGTTCGAGT